>NZ_KV794923.1:45000-73386 GCF_001808875.1 Neisseria sp. HMSC064E01 | reverse complement strand
CAAAAAACACTTCAACAAACTGAAATTCAACAGCTTTTATTTCAGACCACTCAAAAACATCCCCAAACAAAACTCAATACACACTCAACAACCTACCCAAACAACAACAAAGGTCGTCTGAAATCAACTTCAGACGACCTTTGTATTTTCTTACTGCCTAATTCAATCAGCCGATTTCGTTATTTTAGTCGGCAAACTGTTTTTTCATACGCTCGCGGCGTTCTTGCGCCTCTACGGAAAGTGTAGCAGTCGGGCGGGCAAGGAGGCGTTTGAGACCAATGGGCTCGCCGGTATCCGCGCAGAAGCCGTACTCACCTTCGTCGATGCTACGGATGGTTGCTTGTACTTTACCTAAAAGTTTGCGCTCGCGGTCGCGGGTGCGTAATTCCAGCGCGTACTCTTCTTCTTGAGTGGCGCGGTCGGCAGGATCGGGAGCCGATTCGTGTTCTTGCAGGTGGCCGGTGGTGGCAGATGCGTTTTCAATCAGTTCGTCTTGCATTTTTACCAGCAGTTCGCGGAAGAATGCCAACTGATCGCTATTCATGTAGTCTTCTTCCGGGCCGTCCCAATTCAAAATGTCTTGTTCTGTCAGCTTTGCCATAATTTTTCTTTCAATCTATTGTGGGAAACGAAATGCTACTCAAGTGGTTTATTTTATTGATTTCTTAGGACTTCTTTTCGCAAGTCCGTTTAGAAATGGCGGCATGATACCATGTTTTCACAGCCGTGGTTTTGATTTTCACTTTTTTGCGATTTGCTTACGTCATACTGCAAATTCTTAATGAACTCGCTGTCTATTGCAGTAGCCACAAGTTGATTTGACGGGTAATTTGAGGCGATAAACTGCTTAACCAAATCCAAAGTAATAATGCCAATATACTACCTGAAAAGTCGTAGCGTCCGTACTTTAAAAACTGCACGGGGGAAAGTATGGGACGATATATTCGTTCCAACGCAACGGAAAGTTGGGAATAGGGATCTTTAATACTGAGCGCCATGCGGATAAACAACCCTATCAACAACACATAAGCCGCTGATTTAATTGTATTCAATGTTGCCAGTATAAAATTGGCGATGATGATTTTTGCGCTGAATGCGGTAGGTTGCGCTACTAAAGTGATGAAGGTGAATACGATGTAATATAACAACAGTCCTGACAACAGGCAGGCGGGGTCGTATTTTTTAACCGGCAGAATTTTATGTAGCGGATTGACCAGCCAATTGGTTGATCGCTTACTGAACGCCAAGAGCGCATGATTTTCACTCAATCCCGCCGCTTGCAGGAAGAGGCGTGCCAAACACAGGATAACGATGCCGTCGGCAAGCAATATCAATAAATCTCCGCGCATTTTCAGACGACCTTATATTGTTGTGCCATTTCCTGCGAACGCTTGACGCAGGCTTCCACGCCTTGGGCAATGGCTTCGGCGACGCGGCATGATTTGAACGTTTCGATGGCTTCGTGGGTGGTTCCACCTTTGGAAGTAACGTTTTGCTGCAGTTTCGCGAAGTCTTCGCCGCTTTGCTCTGCCAAGGCGACTGCACCTTTGAACGTAGCGAGACTAAGGGCGCGGGCATCTTCTTCGCTGAACCCTTGCGCCTGAGCGGCGGCTTGCAGCGCGCCGAGCAGGTAAAAGACGTAGGCGGGGCCGCTGCCGCTAATGCCGGTAATGTTATGCAACTTGTCTTCTTCGTCCAGCCAAACGGTCAAACCGACGGAGCGCATAATCCGGTCGGCGGCGGTGCGGTCGGCTTCGGATACTTCCGCTTCGGCAAACATGCCGGATACGCCCAAACCGATTTTTCCCGGCGTATTGGGCATGGTACGGATGATTCGGCGTGTTCCGCCAAGGTAGCGGCTAAGAGTATCAATAGACAAACCGGCGGCAACGGATAGCACTAATGCGCCATTGACACGAACGTTGCGGCACGCGGCTTCCATGTCCTGCGGTTTGACGGCAAGAATCAAAACGTCGTCTGAATGCAGTTCGGGCAGGGATTCAGAAACTTCAACATTCAATTCTTTTGCCAAACGCTCGCGTTTCTCCGCGCCGCGGTTGGCGATGTGGATGCGGTATCCACCCTGCTTGACCAGTCCGCCCGCGATGGCGGACGCCATATTGCCACCGCCTAAAAAGTAGATGTTCATAAATTTCCTTAAATTTTTAAATGAGATACATTTTCTGAGGTCGTCTGAAATACCTTTTCCACCATACCGACAAAATTTCAGACGACCTTTTTACCAACGGACACTTTCGGGCAGCGATGTTCGGTATAAGCCCTGTTTCTCCAAACAATCCAATCCTTCTTGTTTGAAAGTTTCCGCCAAAGGGCGTTTATCGCGGGTGTGCCAATCCAGTCCGCAAGCTTCAAACTTTTTGATTTTCCTCATGAAATAATCATTAGCTGCGGTACGGTAAGCATTGTCGTTGACGGAATAACTCCCGTCTGCCAAACGTGTTCCGCGGAAATCTTCGATAGAAGGTGGCGGTTCGCCTTTAATTTCCCAAAAATCGATTGCCGCCGGCTTTTTGGGCTTGCACCAGCCTGATAAGGACTCGCATTGATACCAGCCCATCAACCGACAACCCGTTAAGGTCAAACCAAGCAAAACGACCGAGATAATCTGTTTCATTGACCGTCTTTCCCTTTTGGTTCCCGTCTGCCGAAAATCGCGCTGCCGATGCGCACATGCGTTGCGCCGCACGCGACCGCCACAGGCATATCGCCGGACATCCCCATCGACAACACATCCGCGCGAACACCCGCCGCATTCAAGTCGGCAAGCAGTTTCTGCATGGTTTGGAACTGAACGTGCAATGCTTCATCATCGCTGTCGGCTTTGGCGACACACATCAACCCGCGTACAACCACATTCGGCAACTTCGCCACTTCCACCCCCAGCGCGACCGCTTCATCGGGCGCAACGCCGTGTTTCGCCTCCTCGCCCGCGATATTGACTTCGATGCACACCTGCAAAGGCGGCATTTCGGACGGACGCTGTTCGCTCAAGCGGCGGGCGGTTTTCAGACGACCTATCGTATGCACCCAATGCGCGCGTTCGGCGACAAATTTGGTCTTGTTCGACTGCACATCACCGATGACGTGCCAAACAATGTCGGACAAATCCGCGAGCGTTTCCGTTTTCTCGTACCATTCCTGAATATAGTTTTCACCGAAATCACGCTGTCCTGCGGCATATACCTCGCGGATGTCGTCTGAAGGGAAGGTTTTGCTGACGGCAATCAGACACACTTCACCCGCCTGCCTGCCCGCCTTTTGCTCGGCTTCGGCAATGCGGCGGCACACCTCCGCATAATTTTGTTGCAATACCGACATGATTTCTTCCTTTATTACATCAATTACAGCGATTTTGAAAATTTTACTTGGTCTGAACGGTTTATGTATTTAAAATAATACAATTTATCGGAACCTGAACAGGGAAATGCCCGGCATTCCGCGTCCGCATTTTAAATCGGGTTCCGCCTCATTATTCTAAACTAAAACAAGGCCACATTATGCAGATTACCGACTTACTCGCTTTCGGCGTCAAAAACAAAGCTTCCGACCTTCACTTAAGCTCGGAAATGTCCCCCATGATCCGCGTTCACGGCGACATCCGCCGCATCAACCTGCCCGAAATGTCCGCCGAAGAAGTCGGCAACATGGTTACTTCGGTTATGAACGACCATCAGCGCAAACTGTTCCAACAAGATTTGGAAGTGGACTTCTCCTTCGAGTTGCCCAACGTCGCCCGCTTCCGTGTCAACGCATTTACCTCCAACCGCGGCCCTGCCGCCGTCTTCCGTACCATTCCGAGTACCGTATTGACACTGGAAGACCTGCGCGCCCCGCGTATTTTCCAAAAAATCGCCGACAACCCGCGCGGCTTGGTATTGGTAACCGGGCCGACCGGTTCCGGTAAATCCACCACGCTGGCGGCGATGATCAACTACATCAACGAGACCCAACCCGCACACATCCTCACCATCGAAGACCCGATCGAGTTCGTCCACCAAAGTAAAAAAGCCCTCGTCAACCAGCGCGAGCTGCACCAACACACCCACAGCTTCGCCAACGCCCTGCGTTCCGCATTGCGTGAAGACCCCGACGTAATCCTCGTGGGCGAGATGCGCGACCCCGAAACCATCGGCCTCGCGCTGACCGCCGCCGAAACCGGCCACTTGGTATTCGGCACGCTGCACACCACCGGCGCCGCCAAAACCGTGGACCGTATCGTCGACGTATTCCCTGCCGGCGAAAAAGAAATGGTACGTTCGATGCTGTCCGAATCCCTGCGCGCGGTTATTTCGCAAACCCTGCTGAAAACCCGCGACGGCAACGGCCGTGTCGCTGCACACGAAATCCTCATTTCCACCCCCGCAGTGCGCAACCTGATCCGCGAAAACAAAATCGCCCAAATCAACTCCGCGCTGCAAACCGGTCAATCACACGGCATGCAGACCCTCGACCAAGCGCTGCAAACCCTCGTCCGCCAAGGCACCATCAGCCCCGACGTAGCCCGCAGCAAAGCGCAAAACAGCGACAGCATGAACATCGTCTGATAAACACATTCCATTATCGGGAACAAACCAGGTCGTCTGAAAACGCAGTTTACACAACGAGGAAACCCGTTTCCCGTTTTCAGACGACCTCCATAAGGCAGGCACAACACCCAATAACAAACAAACCGCCCGCCGGTCTCAATATTCACTTACTGATAAAGAGTACACAAAATGAGCGAAACAACTCCTTTACACGACTTACTCAGCGAAATGGTGCAAGCCTACTCGCAAAAAAACCAACCGCCGCACATCCCCACCCCTGCCGAAATCGGCACGCACCTCCATCCCCTGCTCGACCGCATGTGCGTCGAAGCAGAAAAACGCGGCGCATCCGACATCTTCATCAGCGCAGGCTTCCCGCCTGCCGTCAAAGTCAGCGGCACCCTAACCCCCGTCCCGCACAAAGCCCTGACCGGCGAAGACACAGCCGCCATCGTCGAATCCACCATGAACCCCGAGCAGCTTGAGACCTTCAACCGCGAATGGGAACTCAACTACTCCGTCCAATCCCGCAGCAACACCCGTTACCGTGTCAACGCCTACCACGAACAAGGCCGCGTCGGCATGGTCTTGCGCCGCATCAACCAAGAAATCCCCGAAATGGAGAGCCTCGGCCTGCCTGCCAAACTCAAAGACCTCTCCCTTTCCCCGCGCGGCCTGCTGATCCTTGCCGGCCCGACCGGTTCCGGTAAATCGACCACCATGGCATCCATGCTCGACTACCGCAACCACAAAATGCCCGGCCACATCGTCACCATCGAAGACCCGATCGAATTCATCTACAAACCCCGCCGCAGCATCTTCACCCAGCGCGAAGTCGGCATCGACACCAACGACTGGAAAATCGCCGTTCAAAGCGCGATGCGTCAAGCGCCCGACGTCGTCTGTATCGGCGAGGTGCGCAGCGAAGCCAGTATGGAATACGCCCTCCAGCTTGCCCAAACCGGCCACTTGTGCGTCTTCACCATCCACGCCAACACCGCCGCCCAAACCATCGAGCGTATCATCAACTTCTACCAAGAAGACCGACGCAAACAAGTCCTCATGGATTTGGCACTCAACCTGACCGGCATCATCGGCCAACGCCTCGCCATCAAGAAAAACCGCAGCCAGCGTACCGCCGTCGTAGACCTGCTGCTCAACACACCCGCCATGCAGGATTTGATTTTCAAAGGCGAACTCATGGAAATCCGCGAACTCATGATGCGCTCCGGCACAGACGGTATGCAGACCTTCGACCAACACCTGTTCGAACTCTACATCCAAGGTCAAATCGAATACGACGAAGCCCTGCGCCAAGCCGTTTCCACCAACGACCTGCGCCTGCGTATCCAAATGCACGAAGAAGGCAACGACCCCGACCGCCTCTACGACCGCATCAGCGATTTGAACCTGATTTCGTAAACACCCGATGTCAGGCAAAACAAAGGTCGTCTGAAAACCTGAAATACGGGTTTTCAGACGACCTTTTTTATATTTTATAGTGGATTAAATTTAAATCAGGACAAGGCGACGAATCCGCGGATAGTACAGATAGTACGGAACCGATTCACTTGGTGCTTTAAGCACCTTAGAGAATCGTTCTCTTTGAGCTAAGGCGAGGCAACGCCGTCCTGGTTTAAAGTTAATCCACTATATTTGATACGGCGATTATCCGCCCTTTATCAAGAAGGTTTTAGGGAGAGCGCAACCATCGGATTGGCTTTAACCAGAGCCAGCACCCAGTTTTACATGAGCGCTAATCTTAATGCCCTCTTTGCCGGAAGAAGCAGATTACCGAATACGATGTTTGCCGTTTCTGTCGATTTTGACCAATTTGACGTCGAATATCAAAACGGAATTCGGACCGATTTTATTGCCAAGCTTTTCTTCTCCGTAAGCGAGTTTGGCAGGAATATAAAAAGTAGCCTCGCCGCCTGCTTTCAAAAGCTGCAAACCTTCTATCCAGCCCGGTATGGTTTGGTCAAGCCGAAAAGAGATAATGCCGCCTACTCCATCATCACTTACACCTTCTTTACTGCTGTCGAAAACAGTACCGTCAATCAGACGGCCTTCATATCCAATATGTACGAGATCGTTTTTCCGAGGCTGTCTGCCTGTTCCTTCTTTGATCATTTTGTATTGCAAACCGGATGCTGTTGTTTTCACGCCCTCTTTAGTGGCATTTTCTTTCAAAAAAGCTTTGCCTTTTTCTTTATTGGCTTGGGCTTCTTCCTCGTATTTTTTCGTTGCTTTAGCTTCAAGTTCTGTCATGATTTCCACCTGCGCTATGCCGGCTTCCGACTCACTCAATTTAGTCTGTTTACCATCGTATACGGACTGTACGGCGTTAAAGAAGGCTTTCATATCAACTTCGAAACCCTGTTCCTTCATCTGTTTCAAGGATTTGCCAATGTCCATACCCATTGCATAGCTGCCTTTTTCATCCAAACTTTTGAAAGATGAAGATGTATCCGATTCAGCAGAAGCCTCGGTCTCTTTTGCAGTTGTACCGTCAAGAGATGAAGGCGTGATCGGAGTTGAAGAAGTATCGGGGGTTTTATTGCTGCAAGCTGTCAGGGAAAACGTGGTAATCAGTGCCAACATGCTTAATTTCAAGATTTTATTCATAGTATTTCTCTTTGGCGGGAAATTGGAAGAAGCAGGGATTATAACCTTCGCATAAAGAAATCAGAAAAAAATCATACAAACACGATAAAAAAGGTCGTCTGAAAACCCAAAAACCCAGTTTTCAGACGACCTTTATCGCGCTTATGGCAATAAAGCCACACCGACCAATGTAAACCGCTAATTAAACCTTTATCATTTTTCCCGCACTCCGCTTCCGCTGCCAAACGCACCCCTCTCCACACAGCAAGGTTCATAAATCTTCATACTTTTCATCGCACTTTACGCAAATTATAAATCGCGCACCTCGATATTTCGGACGACGCAAATTCAGCCGTTTCAATGAATTACAAACGTTAAGCACTTGAGAAGATGGGTAACGCCTCGGCAAAGGCGGTTGCGGCTCATCCGCAAGCATCCGATACTGGATTCGTCGGAAGCAGAAACACGCTTCCTATTTATCCGTGAAGGAGCATTATCATGAAAAAAACCTTACTGACTGTTTTATTGGCTACCGCTTCCGCCATCACTTTCGCTGACGGTTCTTTTACCGGCGCAGGCTTGGAAGTCGGCGCGGGCGCAACCAAAAGTGATGTGCGCAACGTTAATCTGAATGAAAAAACCAAAGGCGACGTTGCCGTACGCGGCAGCTACAACACACAATTCGGACAAAGCAACTGGATTGGCGGCGTTGAAGCCGGTGTTAAACCGCTGCACCGCAAAATCGCGGGCAATGCGAAACAAAAAGTCGATGCCAACGTTTCCTACGTCCAAGGCTACCGCCTGACCGACAATGCGCTGGCTTACGGTAAGGTAGGCTACCACTACGGCCGCTTCGACAATTTGGGCGCGAAACGCAACAATATGAACGGCCTCGGCTACGGCGTGGGCGCGAAATACGCCGTTGCACCGAATGTCGAGGTCGGTGCCGAATGGGAGCAAACCCGTTATAAAAAAGACAATTTGAAAGTCCACAACAACAGCTACATGGCTACTGTCGGCTACCGCTTCAAATAATCTTTTTTAAACAGGCAAAGGTCGTCTGAAACCGGATTTACGGTTTCAGACGACCTTTTTGTCGATTCGAGCATCTTAAACGATGCCCTCTTCTTTCAGCCTTCAGTCTTTGCGCGTTTCCACCAAGACCATTTCGGCGGCGGCGACGGGTTCGGCTTCAACTTTCGGCACATCCGCGCGGCGCAGGCCGGATTCGGGTTCGGGCTGAACCTGTTCAGCAAAAGCGGCGACGGCTTCGGGATTGGTTTCGACGAACACCAAACCGCCTAAGTCAGGCAGCGCGGCAACGGCAGGGACAGTTTCTTCCGGCTCGGTCGCTTCAGCTTGGCCTGCTTCCGGCGCGGTTTGCGGTTCGGATTCTGCTGCTTGGGCGGCTGCGGCGGCCGCTGCTGCTGCGGCAAGAGCTTCGATGGCGGCGGCAGCTTCGCGTTCGGCTTTCCAAACGACCAGCTCTTCCTCCATTTCGGCGACGGCTTCGGCTTCACCTTCGGCAGGGACGGCGGTCATCGGTTGGTAGCCGTCTTCGGTTTCGATGGCGAACACGGAGGTCGGGGTATCTTCAACGCTGCCGATGGCGGAGTCGATGATGCTGCATTCGTCGTCGGTGCTGTCTTCGATCAGGATGCCGCTGTCCGTTTCTTCGCCTTCGATGGAGAACACGAAGGCTTCTTCAGTGGCCGCAACGGGTTCGGAAACGACGACAACCAAAGGCTCGGCACTATCCTCGGGAGCGGGGATGGTTACGGCAAACGGTTCTTCTTCGACAGGCTCGCCCATGACGTGCGCGGCGGCAAAGCGGACTTTGTCGGCGGTATCGTGAATATTCAGGTACTGCTCGATTTTGGCGGCAGACGGAATATTGCGTTTTTTACCGTTTTGACGGCGGTCGCGCTGATTGTTGCGTTCGCGGCGGTCGCGTTGGTTGTTGCGCTCGCGTTGGCGGCGTTCGTTGCCTTTCGGTGCATCGGTATCGGCGGTTTGTACGCCCTCTTCCGCTGCGTTGTCCACTGCTTCGGACAAGGTTTCTTCCGCACGGATTTCCGCTTGTTCGCGGTTGCGTTCGTTACGGTTGTTGTTGCGGCGGCGTTTGCTGCCTTGCGCCTGCTCGCCCGAACGGGATTCGTTTTCAGACGACGTTACGGCGGCGAGTGCTTGGACTTCGAGGTTTTCGGCTTCCGCGGCGGCGTTGCGCTCGTTTTGGCGGTTGCGGCTGCGGCGGTTGTCTTTAGCGTTGCGGGTTTCGTTTTCCGCCGCCTGATTGTCCGCTGCTTTGTCTTTAAAGTCCGCCACTTCGCGCACTTCTACCTTGCTGCCGTCGTGCCTATTGTTACGGCGCGGGTTTTGACGGCGGTTGTTTGCGCGGCGGTTGCCGGAATTGCCGTTGCGATTGTTGCTGCCCGAAGTGCGTTTTTCTGCCACTTCGGCAACAGGCGCGGTTTCGACTGCGGTATTGCCGCCGAAAATGCGTTTGAGCCATGCTTTGAAGGTATCCCACCATGAACCGCTTTTCTGCTCGGATACGGTCGGGGCAGGCTGGGTATGGCGCACGCCTTTAACGGCGGGTTCGGGACGGGCGGCTTTGGCTCTTTCACTGCCGAAAGGTTTGGCAGATTCGTCTTCTTCCGGCTCGGCAACGCGTTTGTAGCTCGGTTCGCCGTCTTCTTCTACGTCGTCGATGCGGATGCGGTTGATTTCGTAGTGCGGGTTTTCCAAGTGGATATTCGGAATCAGGACGACGTTGACGTCCAAACGCTCTTCCATCGCAAACAGCTCGGCGCGTTTTTCGTTCAGCAGGAAGGTAGCAACATCGACGGGCACTTGCGCATGCACTTCGCCGGTATTGTCTTTCATCGCTTCTTCTTGAATGATGCGCAAAACGTGCAGGGCGGTTGATTCGATGCCGCGGATGACGCCGGTACCGGCGCAGCGCGGGCAGGCGACGTGGCTGCTTTCGCCCAAAGCGGGTTTCAGGCGTTGGCGGCTTAATTCCAAGAGGCCGAAGCGGGAAAGTTTGCCCATTTGCACGCGGGCGCGGTCTTTTTTGAGCGCGTCGCGCAGGACGTTTTCAACATCGCGCTGGTGCTTGGGGTTTTCCATGTCGATGAAGTCGATGACGACCAAACCGCCCAAGTCGCGCAGGCGCATTTGGCGGGCGACTTCTTCGGCGGCTTCCATATTGGTTTTGAAGGCGGTGTCTTCGATGTCCGCGCCGCGTGTCGCACGGGCGGAGTTGACGTCGATGGAAACGAGGGCTTCGGTGTGGTCGATCACAATCGCGCCGCCGGAAGGCAGGCTGACGCTGCGGGCAAACGCGCTTTCGATTTGGTGTTCGATTTGGAAGCGGGAGAACAGCGGCGTGTGGTCTTCATAGAGTTTCAGACGACCTACGTTGCTCGGCATGACGTAGCTCATAAACTCGGCAACTTGGTCATAAACCTCTTGATTGTCCACCAGAATTTCGCCGATGTCGGGACGGAAATAGTCGCGGATGGCGCGGATGAGCAGCGAGCTTTCCATGAAGAGGAGGTAGGGTTCGTGGTGCGCCTTGCCAGCTTCTTCGATGGCCTGCCAAAGCTGTTTGAGGTAGTTCAAATCCCATTCCAACTCTTCCGCGCTGCGGCCGATGCCGGCGGTGCGGGCGATGATGCTCATGCCGTTCGGAATATCGAGTTCCGCCATAGCGGCTTTGAGTTCTTGACGCTCTTCGCCTTCGATACGGCGGGATACGCCGCCGCCGCGCGGGTTGTTGGGCATCAATACCAGATAGCGTCCGGCAAGGCTGATGAAGGTGGTCAGCGCCGCGCCTTTGTTGCCGCGTTCGTCTTTTTCGACTTGGACGATGACTTCCATGCCTTCTTTGAGCACGTCTTGAATACGCGCCCTGCCGCCTTCGTAATCTTGGAAATACGAACGCGATACTTCCTTAAACGGCAAAAAGCCGTGGCGGTCGGTTCCGTAATCTACGAAACACGCTTCCAGCGACGGCTCGATGCGGGTGATGATACCCTTATAAATATTACCTTTGCGCTGCTCTTTACCCAGCGTTTCGATGTCCAAATCCAAAAGGTTTTGCCCATCGACAATGGCAACGCGCAGCTCTTCGGCCTGCGTTGCATTGAACAACATTCTTTTCATAATCATTACCTCGCACAGGCGGGCAGCCTTTTCAGACGACCTGCCTGCTCTTTGTCAGACACTCTGCGAGGCGGGCGGGATTGGGCATAGCCCGCGCCCCTTTTCGGCGCGGGATGCAGAAACCCGGATGAGCAATCAGTTTTTGAATTGAAGTCCGCAAGGTTGCACGCCGCCCAAAACAATGCGGCCGTGTGCGGAAGGATACGGATAAAGAAGGCAATAAAGAACAATGCGGCGGAACACTCCGTCCGCCGCCGAAGTCCGGACGGTACAGGCCCGGCTTGAAAAACAGGTAGCCGACATCTTCTTATTATCGTTATGCCGGAAGTTTCGAACGGTGCGGCGCGGCAGGTTTGTCAAACACCCGTCCCTCGTCTTATGCCCGGTCAAATCGGCAAAATCAAATCAAACTTAATTACGCTCCTGCGTTTACGGGCTTTGGCATAAACGCAGGGAAAATGCTTTGCAGAGTGCGTTTTTAATATAAAATCTCGTTTTAACAATACCATCCGTCCCATACGGCCTGTTTGTACAGGTTTCTGCCGAAACGGATGTTCGGGATTATAGATGAAAACGCACGCAATAAGCAAAGATTCAGTCAGCCTGATTACCGTCGCCGAACACGAAGCCGGACAACGCCTTGACAACTATCTGATAAAAATCCTCAAAGGCGTACCCAAAAGCCATATCCACCGCATTATCCGCGCCGGCGAAGTGCGCCTGAACAAAAAACGCTGCAAGCCCGACAGCCGCATCCAAACAGGCGACCTGCTCCGCATCCCGCCCGTGCGCACCGCCGAAAAACAAAGGTCGTCTGAAAACCGCGCCCAAGCCGTACCCGCGCGCGAATTTACCATCATCTACGAAGACGACGCATTACTCGTCATCGACAAACCCGCAGGCACCGCCGTCCACGGCGGCAGCGGCGTGAGCTTCGGCGTCATCGAACAAATCCGCCGCGCCCGCCCCGAAGCCCGCTATCTCGAACTCGTCCACCGCCTCGACAAAGACACCAGCGGCCTCCTGATGATCGCCAAAAAACGCAGCGCGCTCGTCAAACTGCACGAAGCCATCCGCAACGACCACCCCAAAAAAATCTACCTCGCGCTAGGCGTAGGCAAACTGCCGAACGACCGCTTCCACGTCAAACTGCCCCTGTTCAAATACACCGGCGCACAAGGCGAAAAAATGGTGCGCGTCAGCGAAGACGGACAATCCGCGCACACCATCTTCCGCGTGCTCAACCGCTTTTCAGACGACCTCCTGCACCAAGTCGGACTCTCGCACCTCACCCTCGTGCAAGCCACCCTGAAAACCGGCCGCACCCACCAAATCCGCGTCCACCTCCAATCCCAGCAATGCCCCATCGCCGGCGACGAACGCTACGGCGATTACCAAGCCAACAAACGCCTCCAGAAGCTCGGTTTGAAACGGATGTTCCTACACGCCGCCGAACTGCACCTCGCCCACCCGCTGACAGGCGAAAAACTCATCTTAAAAGCCCCGCTGCCGCAAGACTTGGCACAATTTGTCTTAATGCTGGAAAACGCAGGGAAGGTCGTCTGAAATCCGTAGCATGGCTCTTGCCCACGACATGAGCGCAAAAACAACAGACGGATTCGGATTGCCAGACCACAAATTTCGCGGGCGTAGCCCATGCTACAACTCGCCGTCCCGACAACCTTACCCCCGCCCGCCCCACGCCTTTCAGACGACCTTTTTTTCCGCTACCATAATGCCCGACACAAACACGGACAAACACCATGACCCCGACACAGCAACTCCAATCAGGCATACAGGCATTAGGTTTGGACCTATCCGCAGAACAGCAAACCCTGCTGCTCGCCTATACCGGCCTGCTCAAAAAGTGGAACAAGACCTACAACCTCACAGCCCTGCGCGACGAAGCGCAAATGGTCAGCTACCACCTGCTCGACAGCCTGACCCTGCTCCCCTACCTCCAAGGCGCGCACACTATGCTGGATGTCGGTTCCGGCGGCGGACAGCCCGGCATTCCCGCCGCCATCTGCCGTCCCGACCTTAACATCACCCTCTTGGATGCCAACACCAAAAAAACCGCCTTCCTGCAACAAGCCGTCATCGAACTCGAACTAAGTAACGTCCGCGTCGTCAGTGGCCGCGTCGAAGCCGTTCAAGACTTCCAAGCCGACATCATCACCAGCCGCGCCTTCGCCGAACTCGCCGACTTCGTCAACTGGACGGCACACCTGCTGAAAGACGGCGGCCGCTGGGTCGCCATGAAAGGCGTGTACCCCGAAGAAGAAATCGCCAAACTCCCCGACACCGTCGCCGTCGAACGCGTCGAAGCCCTCCACGTCCCAGGCTTGGATGCAGAACGGCATATGGTGGTTTTGAAGAAGGTTTGAGCCTTCCGAACGTTGAGTCTGAATATTGCAAAGGTCGTCTGAAAACCCGAAACAGGGCTTTTCAGACGACCTCGTTATTCCTAAATCTGCTCACTGAAAGCCGATATCATTAACACCTTACCAATTCAAGCAACAAAGCAGCAGCAATAAAAACAGCCCGACAGCACATTGCCATCCGCATCAGTTGAGTATATGATAACGAACACCGTGCCGGTGTAGCTCAGTCGGTAGAGCAGCGCATTCGTAACGCGAAGGTCGGGGGTTCGATTCCCTTCTCCGGCACCAGCTTGGATAAAGAAAGGTCGTCTGAAAACTTGGTTTTTGTGTTTTCAGACGACCTTTTTCATAGAGAGCTGATGCAAATAAGGCTTGCTGACATATTCAGCAGTTATAGTGGATTAAATTTAAATCAGGACAAGGCGACGAATCCGCGGATAGTACAGATAGTACGGAACCGATTCACTTGGTGCTTTAAGCACCTTAGAGAATCGTTCTCTTTGAGCTAAGGCGAGGCAACGCCTTACTGGTTTAAAGTTAATCTACTATAAAAGTACAATGCTGCTCTTCTCAGTTTATCGCTTCATGGCTTTGTTTCCCGCACGAAGCAAGGTCGTTTTACGCTATTTCAATTTGATTTTTAAAGGTCAGCCAAAATGAAAAGAATACTTTTCACTATCCTGTTTTTGTCTACAACTGCCTATGCCAGCCACACTTATTCATCAGACAATTTGACTTGCACATACCAAGATTTGACCGCCCCAAACAGCCAACCGCAAACAACGGCTTGCAGCAGCCTGGCTTGGGAAAGCGCACAAGTCTACGATGAAAAACGCGGCGGCTATATCGCGGGGAACGGGGAAGAGTACAAATTGAAAAATGGAAAAACGATTGTTTTTTCGTATGAAGCCTTTATGAAAACGAAAGAATCCGACCCGACAGGCGGCAAATGGACTCATTCGACCAAACTGATGAATAACAAGACTTACACCACCACCGAGCGTACATTCAAAGGCAAGAGCTGGACGTGTTACCGATCGAAAAAAGAAGAATTATGCGTAGATTCCCCAAGCCTTTACGCCATCTTATCGGCTGTTAATTAAAGCTCTTCTGCGTTTGGCTTTGCGCAATGTGTTGATATGAAAAAAGGTCGTCTGAAACCTGATTTTGGGTTTCAGACGACCTTTTGTTTGCCGTCACACTATCTCAACGTGGACAAGGACTTTCATTACTGCTGCGACTTCGGCAGTTTATCCGTCATTTCACTATGCTGCCCTTGCGGCAATGCCAGCGGGACATTCAATATAAAACGTACATGGTGTTGATACGGGGTAAACACGATGGCTTTTACTTCGGCGTCGTAGTGCAACTCACGGGATGGGCTGCCATAGCGGGCAAGGACATTGGGCAGCTCGGCGGTACGTTGGTTTTCGGGCAGTCTGTATAAGGCAAGTGCAGCCTGAAAAGCACGCTGCTGCATTTGCGTGTCTTGCAAGCGGCGGGCATAGGGATCAACGTCGCCGCCGTAATCTCCGTTAATAAACCGGCAACCCAGCGCGTTACGCAGACAGGCAAGGCTGCCGTACTGCTGCCAGAAAGTTTGCGGCATTTGGGCATCCTGCGGCGCCCATACAGGCAGATCTTGCGCGAAGGCCTGCTGTGCCGGAGGCTCGCAGCCAAAAGCAAACTGTTTGCTGGCAAGTGTTCGCGAGTGCTCAGGCGAGAACAACACGGGCACGAGCCATGCGGGCATTTCTTGGCTCAGTTGGGTCGGAAGATTGGCGATGAAGTTATCCATATAGTGATACTCGAACTGCATGATACGGCAGTAGTTTTCTGCGTTGTCGGCAGTTGGTGCGAACGCGTCGGCACAGTTTTCAGGCAGTTTGCCTGCCCATTGCGGCTGCTCGGCAAGCATTGCGGCGGCGAGTCTTGTATTGTTCTGGATAATAGTGGTGCCAATCATTGCAGGAAGGAGTCCGCCACGCGATTGCTGTAAAGTTTTGCCTGTACGGATGTTGCGGCAAATGCGGGCAAATGCGGCTTCGGGTTTGCCGTCCAGCCAGTCCACGGCGGCAGGCGTAGTTTGGTAAACAAGATAGTGGTATTTTGGAAAGGCATCCGAAATATTTAGAGCGCGCACATCCAAATTGCTGTATTGCGACACGCGGTCGGCATTGTCAAAAAGTTTGGCATATTTCGCCACAACAGCACGGTAGGCATCGGCGTGGGCGCGCACGTTTTGCAGGCAGTCTGCAACGATCGCTCCATCATTGTTTCTAGATATACAGTCGAGGCTTTGCCCTTCTTCATCCTTCGTAATCAGTTTGCGCTGGCGGAGGCTTTCGGGCAGCTGGTCGTCATCCAACACTTTATTGCCCAGTTTTGCCATGATCTGACGGCGTTCGGCGGCATCGGGAATATCGTAAGGCATCAACCACAACGCATCCGTTCCCTCACTGTCGCCGCGCGGCACTTCACCCTGCAACAGACGCTTTGCCGGCTCGGCAGTGCGGTTGTCGTACCATACGGACAGTTGGGACAAAATGCCTAAAATAAGCAGGGTTGCAACAAAGAAAGTAAGTAAGATTTTTATTTTTTTCATGGGTTGGAAAGTTTGGATTGGGGGTTATGGGCTAATTCAACCTACAAAATAATTTGAAAATCAGCCCATGGAAATTTTTCTGTTTGCCCGTTTACACCAGAAGATGCAGCACTTTGATGCTGAAAGTATCCCGCATCGTTAAGGCAGCTATATCAGCTTCCTGAAATACGGTTTTCTCCCCTTCAAAGGCGTAGTGGTAGATTTTTCTGTTTAACGCATCAAAGAAATAACCGTAGAAACAGTCTTCTTGATTTTCATCTTCTACAAAGTCGGTAATATAGATATTTTTCTCTTCTATGCCCAAGTAATCTTTGATTTGCTGGAATAAATGAGGAAATTCAAGTGGAAATGCCTGCGTGAGCTCTTGGATGTCCTCTAAAAATACCTCGTTGGGGATATCTTGCAATTCTATGGATTCCATTTTTCTTTCCTCCTGTTTTGTATCGTTATTCTTTCAAAAGAAAGAAACCGTCGTAGCAAGCCGTAGGTCGGATACTTGTATCCGACACAGCCGTCTAAGATGTCGAATTCTCGAATCCGACTTATGGTTGTATTTTGATAATTAAACAATTAATCTAAAAAATCATCATGATTCCAATAATGTAAAACTGCATTAATTAAGGAACATGTCGTAGCATCAGAATGGTTTTCTGTATAACTATCAATTATGTCAATGAACATTGGAGCTTCAAGCCAGTTTTGGTAATCTTTATTATTTTCTATAAAAAGCTCATCACTTTCAGTTTCTGGTAATAAAAAAGTACACTTGAGTAATCCTTCTTGGGTTTCTACATCATCGAGACCTTTGCAATAACATAGGTTACTAAAATTTTATGCTCAATCTCATTTTCAAAATGCAAAACTTTTCTGATTTTTCCTACTTTTTGCTCAATATTAGGAAGGTTTTAGTCAATTGAAATTTTTTGGCGCATTTTTATGCGTCAAATTTCGTTAACAGACTATTTTTGCAAAGGTCTCTCATCATCTTTTAATGTATAAAGAAAGCCATAGTCTAAAAGACTTTCTTTTGAATCAATTAAATTTTTAATCCCAACAATTTTGATCATAGGTCAATTGGCTTTCATACGTTATCTACATTTATCACAACATTTCTTGCCACCACCCTATTTTTCACTGCCGCTGCTACCGCTAGTAACGTAGGTCGGATTCTTGTATCCGACCCAGCCGTCTAAGATGTCGGATTCGAGAATCCGACCTACGGCACTTGAATTATTATGATCATGACGGCAAGGGTGCTTTCTATTTTAATCTACATAAATATGTATCGGTATTAAAAAGGTCGTCTGAAACCTAATGTTCGGTTTCAGACGACCTTTTCTTATCTGCGTGCAAGCCTACTTCGCCCCCTTAAACCCGCGCTTCAAATGCACCATCAGCAATGCCACCGCCGCAGGGGTTACGCCGGAAATGCGGCTTGCTTGTCCGACAGTTTCGGGTTTGTGCTGGTTGAGCTTTTGCTGCACTTCTGCCGACAAACCTTTGACTTTCGCGTAATCGATGTCGTCGGGCAGCTTTAGGGTTTCGATGTCGCGGCGGCTGTCGATTTCTTCGTTTTGGCGGTCGATATAGCCTTGGTATTTGACTTGGATTTCGACTTGTTCAATCACGTCTTCAGGCAGCCTGCACTCGGGTTCTGCGCCTTCGAGCGTCATCAGTGCGGCGTAGTCGAGGTTCGGGCGACGCAAGAGGTCGTGCAGGTTGGCTTCGCGGCTGAGTTTTTGTCCGAACACGCGTATTTGTTCGTCTTCGGCGAGTTTTTGCGGCGTGTACCACGTTGTTTTCAAGCGTTGGATTTCGCGTTCGATGGCTTCGCGTTTTTCGTTAAACATGCGCCATTGTTCTTCACCCACCAAGCCGATTTTGTAGCCGTCTTCGGTCAGGCGCATGTCGGCGTTGTCTTCCCTGAGTTGCAGGCGGTATTCGGCGCGGCTGGTGAACATGCGGTAGGGTTCGTTCACGCCTTTGGTGATGAGGTCGTCCACCAATACGCCGAGATAGGCTTGTTCACGGCGCAGCAGGAGCGGGTCTTGTTCGCGGACGTATTGCACAGCATTCGCGCCTGCGAGCAGGCCTTGCGCTGCGGCTTCTTCGTAGCCGGTCGTGCCGTTGATTTGTCCGGCGAAGAAGAGGCCTTGGATGGTTTTGGTTTCGAGGCTGGCTTTGAGGTTGCGCGGGTCGAAGTAGTCGTATTCGATGGCGTAGCCGGGGCGCAGGATATGGGCGTTTTCAAGGCCTTTCATGCTGCGCACGAGCGCGATTTGGATGTCGAACGGCAGGCTGGTGGAAATACCGTTGGGGTAGTATTCGTTGGTGGTCAGTCCTTCGGGTTCGAGGAAAATCTGGTGGCTGTCTTTGTCGGCAAAGCGGTTGATTTTGTCTTCGATAGACGGGCAGTAGCGCGGGCCGACGCCTTCGATTTTGCCGGTGAACATGGGGCTGCGGTCGAAGCCTGAGCGGATAATTTCGTGGGTTTGCAGGTTGGTATGCGTAATCCAGCAGGACACTTGGCGCGGGTGCATTTCGGCGTTGCCGCGCACGGACATTACCGGCACAGGCGTGTCGCCGGGCTGTTCAGTGAGCCGGGAGAAATCAATCGTGCGTCCGTCGATACGCGGCGGCGTGCCGGTTTTCAGACGGCCTTGCGGCAGGTTCAATTCGCGCAAACGTCCGCCGAGCGATTTGGCGGCAGGGTCGCCGGCGCGACCGCCTTCGTAGTTTTCCAAACCGATGTGGATTTTGCCGGACAAAAACGTGCCTGCGGTCAGCACGACGGCGCGGGCTTTAAATTCCACGCCCATCGCGGTAATTACGCCTGAAATGCGGTCGCCGTCGAGCGTTACATCATCAACCGACTGCTGGAAGAGGTCGAGGTTTTCTTGGTTTTCCAACATTTCGCGGATGGCGGCTTTATACAAAATTCGGTCTGCCTGCGCGCGCGTGGCACGAACCGCCGCGCCTTTGCTGGCGTTCAGACGACGGAACTGGATGCCGGATTTGTCGGTGGCCAACGCCATCGCGCCGCCGAGCGCGTCGAGTTCGCGCACGAGATGGCCTTTGCCGATGCCGCCGATGGAGGGGTTGCACGACATTTGTCCGAGCGTTTCGATGTTGTGTGTGAGCAAAAGCGTCTGCGCGCCCATGCGTGCGGCGGCGAGCGCGGCTTCCGTGCCTGCGTGTCCGCCGCCGACGACGATGACGTCGTAGGTTTTGGGGTAAATCATGTGGGTCATGTGTGTCAACGTGCCTAATGGTTTCAGACGACCTCTTTTCTCTGACGGAGGTCGTCTGAAAATATAATGAATTCAAAAATAAACGTGGAATTGTACGCTTTTTCGGGGGGATTTGACAGGTGGCAATGGTTTGCGGGTGCAAATGAAGGAAAGGTCGTCTGAAAAACCTTGTTTCGGGTTTTCAGACGACCTTTCGTTTTCCTGCTGCTTGTTATCACGCTGCTTGTTATCACGCGACCTGCGGGATGGCTTCAATGTCGTGCAGGCTGCGGTAGCAGGGATCGAGCTGTTTGGCGATGAGGGTGAGCTGCCGGTGGAGGATGTGGCTTTGGCGTGCGTCGCCGGCTTCTGTTTGCAGGGCTTCCAAATCGGTTCGGATTTGGGAGAGGGTCGTCTGAAAATCTTGCTCACCGGTTTGCGGGAGGCGTTCGAGCAGGTCGGCGATGCGGTAGCCGCTTTGGTAGAACTTGCGGACGAAGTCGGGGCTGTATGCGCCGTCCATTTCGCTGCGGTATGCGCCGAGCGCGGAGATGTAGCCGGTCAGGGCGTAGCTGGTTTTGAGGAGGTTGAAGCCGCTTTGCAGGTTGTTGCCGTATTTTTTGGGTTCGCTGCTCATGTCGGAGAGGGTGCTGCTGAGGGTGGCGGTGCGCTCGTGGGCTTGGCGGCGGACGGTGCGGTATTCGACGTCGTCGGCGATGCCGTATTGGAGCTGGTCGAGGATTTTTCTGAGGTAGGCACCGTTGCCGCCGACGGCTTGGGCGGCGGTTTTTTCGAGGGTGAGGTAACGCCAATCCGGCCAGAGGTAGGTGACGGCTGCCCACGCGAGGACGGAGCCGACGATGGTGTCGATGATGCGGACGGGCATGGCGGCATAGACGTCCAGCCCGGCGAGGGAGAAGCTGGTGAGGGCTTGGATGGTGATGAAGAAGGTGGAGAAGCTGTATTTGTAGCTTCGGGTCATGAAAAACAGAGTGGTACTGGCGATGACGATCCAGAGTTTGGTTTCGACGGAGGGGGTGAAATAAGGCACGAGGGAGCCGACGATGACGCCGAGTATGGTGCCGGCGATGCGTTGGTACACGCGGCTTTTGGTGGCGGTGTAGTTGGGTTGGCAGACGAAGACGGCGGTCAGGAGTATCCAGTAGCCGAGGTTGAGATGGAGGATTTCGACGATGATGCAGGAGACGGCAACGAGGATGGAAAGGCGCGTGGCATGACGGAAAACGCCCGACTCGAAGTTGAGCTGGCTGCGGACGGTCTGCCAAACGTTTTTCAGGCTGCTGTTTTCAAGGGCGGCGATGCGGGTATCGCTGATGTTGTCGTTTTCGGCGGGGGAGTCGCTGTGTTGGAGCTGGCGCAGTTGGTGATCGACGCTGCCGAGGTTGTCGAGCAGGCGGCGGATGTGGAGGACGTTGCGGCTTTCGGGATGGTCATCGGTGTAGTGCGAGAGGGATTGGCGGCAGCCTTCCATCGCGCGTCCGAGGCGTTTGCTGTATGTGTAGTCTTTGCCGTTTCTCAAGGCGGCGGCAACGTTGCGGCACGCCTGCCCCTGCATTTCGAGCAGGCGGCGGATGCGGAAGATGAGGTCGGTGTTTTTGAGGGTGTCGGTCAATTCGGTGTAGTCAGCATGGGCGGAGCTGACGCGTTCGTGTATGTCTTGGGCGGTGAAGTAATAGCGCAGCATTTTGGCGGTGCGCGGGTGGCGGTGTTTGCCGCGCAGGCGGTAAAACAGAGCAGCGCGGCATTGGTTGAAGGCGGTAATAACGCCGGTGTTGCTCATGGCAAGGTCGATTTGACGGTTGCCGAGCCATGCGGCTTCGTCGGGATCGAAAAAGTCGGCTTTGGCGTCAAAATACCCGCCGAGCGCTTCGTAGGCGTTGGCGACGCTTTCTTGGACGGGGCGGTGTGGGAGGATGATTTGGAAAACGAGCGTGCAGGTGCTGTATAACACGGTCCCGAGCAGAATCATGACGGGATTGGTCAGCCAGAAGTTTTCGGGGGTGTAGGTGAGCGTAGTGTAGGTGGCGACGGCAAGTGCGCCGAACGCGAAGGTGCGGTATTTCAGCCCGACCGCGCCCAAGATGGTAAAGCCGAAGGTCATCAGGGTCATGGCGAGGATGAAAGGCAGACCTGTGCCGAGCGTGCTTTGGGCGACGAGCGACGAGAGGGTGAACAGGGCGACGGTGATGATGATGTTTTTCAGACGACCTGTCAGGCGGTTGTCCAAATCGACGAGGCCGCCCGCGATGATGCCGAGTACGAAAGGCATGGCGAGCTTGGGCGTGCCAAACCGCCAGACAAGGGTCGCGGCGATAAAGACGCTGGCGAAGACGGGCAGCGAGGTGATGATGAGGGGTTTGAGCGGCGGGAGTTTCATCGTATTGGCGCAGCTTTAAATGGGAATGGTTTGATTATTATGAATGAAATGAAACGGTATTCTAACAGGATTTTAGGGCGGGACGGGGGCTATGGGGTCGTCTGAAAACCTGTCCGACAGCGCCCCTGCGGAACGGATATGACCGACCTGCCTACCTATCCTCTGAAAAAAGGAACAGGATAGCCGCGCATGAAAAAGGTCGTCTGAAAACCCTAAAGTGTGGTTTTCAGACGACCTTTTCTTTTTCGTCGGCGTTATTGCGTTTGCTCGGCTTTCTGTTTTTCCGCTTCTTCGATTTTGCCGTCGTTTTCGTAATCCGAACGGAAGAGCCTGTCGAAACGGATGGTGTATTTCAACTCGCCGCCGTATGAACGGCTGCCGACGCGGGCGACGGCTTGGATGGCGCGAGTGAGCTGGTACACGAGTTTGACGGACTGCTCGGCACTGGAAATACCGTATTCGTAACCTGCGTAGAGGTTGTTGGTAATCTGTTTGCCGACGGTCAGCACTTGTTCGGCGGGGTTGAGTTCGCCGGTTTGAGCGTTGCGGCTGCGTTGGCTGGTGATGCCCAAATCGTCCACCAGTCCGAGCCTGTCGTTGACTTGTCCGGCAAGGAGCGCGCCTGCCGCTGCGGAAAGGGCGGCGTTGTCGCCGTCGCTGCCGCTGCTGGCGCGGTTGAGGATGAGCCAAGAGAGCTTGTCTTTTTCGCTCATCGCCTCTTTGGCAACAAGGGTTACGCGCGGATTGGAGAGGCTGCCGAGGACTTCGACGCCCGCACCGACGGGGGAAAGGCGGCGTTCGGCGCGAATGTTCAGGTTGGGGTTGTTGAGCGGGCCGACGAAAGAAACCGTACCTTTGGTGATGTCGAGGTCTTGTCCGTAGGCTTTGTAACGGCCTTTAACAACACGGACAGTACCGACGCCTTGGATGGCTTCGCCCGGGCGGGAAGTGATGGTCAGCTTGCCGCCTATGGTGATGTCTGCGCCGTAACCGACGAAACGGATGTTGTCGTTGAGGTTGAGCGTCAGGTTGAGGCTGATGGGCGTCACGGCGGCGGTTTGTTTTTTCTCTTCGCCCAACACGACGACATCGTCGTCCAACGAGGGCATGGAGGATTTTTGCGAACCGAACATACCGTAATCACTGCCCAATGTGCCGTTGAGGATGAAGCCCCTGGCCTGGTTGTATTGCACTTTCGCGCTGCCGGAGAGGCGCAGGCGGCGGTTCGGACGGGAGAGGGTGTCGTATTTGTCGAAGACGACATCCACGTCAACGTCCGGATCGGCGTTGGCAAGGTTGACGGAGCCTTTAAGCTCGAGCGTACCGCCTTTGTGGAACTTGAGGCTGTCGATAATCCAGCGTTGTCCCTGCAAATGGGAACGTAAAACGCCGTTGTCGAGGATGAGGCCTTGGGTTTGGTTGCGGTAGTAGAGGTTTTCGCCGTTGAGCGTACCGGAAAACTGGGGATCGCTGACGTGTCCGCCAAGGCTGACGGCGGCATTCAGACGACCTTTGACGGTTTGTCCGACGGGTAGGAAATTGCGGAAGACTTCGAGGTCGGCGACGTTGAGATTGAGTTTGCCGCTCAAAGGCGCGGTGTCCATGCTGGCGCCTTGTCCGATGTTTACCGTACCTTCGGCTGTGCCGTAGTTGCTGGTGCCGTTCAAGGTGGCGGCGATGGTGGGCGAACCGACGCGCCCGCCTATGGTGGCGGCTGCGTTCAGACGACCTGTAATGCCTTGCGCGGTGGCGGGCAGGAAGGTTTTGATTGCACCCAAGTCGGGGACGTTGAGGTTGATTTTGCCGCTTATGGGCGCGTTGGCGATTTTGTTGCCGAACTGCTGGCTGATGCCCAGATTGGCGTTGACGCTGCCGAAACGGGTGCTGCCGTCAAGCGTGCTGTCGATGCGGCCGTTTTGGAAACGGGTGCGCAGGGAGAGCGCGCTTAAGCCCAAAGGCATCTGTTTTTTCGGGTCTTTGTTCGGCAGGATGATGTCGCCGCTTTGGCGGTTGATGTTGAGGTAGCCGCGGGCATTTTGACTGTACGCCAAATCCCAATCGCCGCCGAGTACCAAGTTGTGTTCGACGGGGATTTTGACGAAGTTTTGCAGCTCGGTGATGTGCAGGCTTTGCGCGCTGCCTTTGCTGGTGATGCCGGCTTTTTTGTCCCAAACGAAGTTTTGCAGGTTGAGGCTGCCACCCATCGCGCTCCAGCGCGCCGCGCTCATGGAAACACGCTTCGCGCCTGCTTCGAGGTTCATGCGGTTTTGCAGTTTGAGGTTGAACGCGCCGCCGATGTCGAGCGTGTCCACGCTGCCTTTCCACTGATTGAAGTCTTTGTTCAGACCGCCCGCCGCGTTGACTTCGAATTTGTAGGGTTTGCCGTCCAATGCCATGCTGCTGGTGCCGTGTATGCGGTGTTGCGCGCCCGTGCCGCTGAGGGACAGGTTGACCGCATCGATGACGGTCGCGCCGCCGGAAAGGGCGATGTGGCTGCCTTTGATGTCGGCGGCAAGCGGACGGTTGATGTCGGGCGTGCCTTTGAGTTTGAAGTCAAGCATTCGGATGTTGACGGCATCGCCGACACGCAGCGCGCGCGCTTCGCCGGAGAGGTCGGCTTCGTAGGTTTTCAGCCCGCCTTTGAGGTCGCCTGAAATATAGCCGCGCGTGTTGAGCAGCCCGCCCAGTCCGAAACCGAAACGGGAAAGGTCGGGAGCGGTGATGTCGATATTGAGGCGGTCGCCTTTTTTACCGAAGCTGCCGTTGGTTTTGACGATATTGTTGCCCAAACGCAGGTCAGTCAGCGCGCGCAGGAGATGTCCGGATTCGTAAACGACATCGGCTTTACCGCTGAGGGGGACGTTGTTTAACGTACTCGGCGCAAACTGCATTTTGCCGGCGAATTTTTCTTTCGCCAGTTCGCCTGAAAGATTGATGGTGCCGTTGACGCTGCCGGCGGGCAGTTTTGAGTCTAAGCGGGACGGATTGAACGCTTTGCTGGAAACGTCGAGCTTGAGCAGGCGGTCTTTGAAAAGCTCGAGCGAACCTTGTGCCGTCAGTTCGCCGCCGTTTTGCGGTGCGACGCGGACGCGGTCGAGTTTGAGGGTGCGTTGACCGAGTTGTCTGTCGGTAACGAAGGACAGCAGGCCGGAGAGTTGCGCGTTGCCGCTTTCAAGATTCCAATCGACAGCGGGCGAGGCGGTTTCGCCTTTGACGCTGATAAATCCGTTCCACTGACCGGCAACATTGGTGCGGACAAGGTCGTCTGAAACCAGGTTGTTCACATTAATCTTGAGCGCAAGCGCATTTTTCACCGTATCGACCGTACCGGCGACATTGAACGAACCTTCCTCCAACAGCCCGATTTCAGACTCTTGGACGGTTACCACGCCGTTGTCGTTAATCGTGAAGTCCGCCAAAATATTGCGCACCGGAATGGCTTTGTCATCGGCAAAACCCGCTGCCTTGTTTTCCAAGTCGAGCGAGCCGTCCAGCGCGATACCGTGTGTAAACGAAGGCACGACGGTCGCGTCAAACGTCAGGTTTGCCTTGGGCAGCGACGGCAGGAAAGCGGTCGGGTTGATATTGAAACCCTTGATCAGCACCTCGCCGATCATCTTGTCCAGCGAAGCGGCAAACGGATGCACCGTAGATTTCGCCGACAAATGCACATCGTCGCCGTCCAGCAGGATTTCAGTCTGCACGTCCTGCAAGCTGCCCCACAGACGCGCCTTACCCTCTATCGTCTCGCCTTCCAGCTCGCCCTTCGTCTGAATCGTCGTATTGAGCGCAAAAGGCTTCTCCAGCCCGACCACCGCCGAACCCGTTGAATTGCTCCACGGCGTATCGAGGGTTTTCAAATCCAAACGGTGTTCTTTCTGATCGTAATGGTATGCCGCATTCAGATGGTCGAGATAGGCCGTCTGCTTGTCAAAATTTTTGCCCACACTGAGCCTGCCCGTCTCAAAACGGTCGATAAACACCAACACAGGCAAATCAATGCTCTCAGGCAGTCCTTTAGACGGCTTTTTCTCTTTCGGCGGCGTCGGCTTCGGCACGACCGCAATATCGCCCGCCACAATTTCAGTAATGTGCAGGCTGCGCTGAAACAGCTCGGACGGCTTCCAATCAAAACGGAACGCGCTGATTTTCACATCCGCCCCATCCGTTTCAATCATCCACTTATCGCCGTGAAAACCCTTAACCAGCGTACCTTCCAGCGTTTCCGACGCAATCTTCACGCCAAACCACGACGGAATCTTGTACAAACCGAAACGCAAACCCGATTCCGTCCCCACCAGCCAGCCGATAAAGCCCGCCAGCGCGCACGCCAGCACAACCAACGTCAGCAACAAACCCCGCAACCAGCGTCTCTTGCGCTTGGGCGGGGTGGATTGTGTTTCAGACGACGTAGGCACACTGTTTGGCGTTTCTTGGGTTTCTTGGACTGCTGTTTCGGACATCTTGACTTTCTTGTATGACTTAACGGCTGCACAGGACTCCGCCGCACTCGACGGAATTGACTTTTCAGACGACCCCATATCAGGACAGGTCGTCTGAAAAAGGATAATCATATCCCATTGCGGCGAATTGTGCTTGGGAAAGACAGCATTTCAGGTTTCAGACGACCCCATATACCCAAACGCCATGTTCACAGCGGTAAAATGCCAACAAATGTAAAAAGGTCGTCTGAAAAGATTGAAGGGATTAAAACCCGCATTTTCAGACGACCTCTGCCTATTTCAGCAACCCAACGCAAATCAATGAAAAGAAACGCGTCGGGTTGCCTCAAGCTGCGGCTTACCTTCCCGACAATACTGCCGCACCTGCTTTCGCGACGCTTTCGTCTTCATCGACCGAGCCGCCGCTCACACCGACGCTGCCGACGATAACGCCGTTTTTATCCACCAGCAGCACGCCGCCGGCAAAAATCACCAAACCATCGTTGGTCACCTCAATACCGTAAAGCTCGCCGCCCGGCTGCGAAGCCTTGCCCAAATCGCGGGTGGACATATTGAAATAGCGTGCCGTTTTCGCCTTTTTCTGCGCAATATCAATACTACCGATAAACGCATCGTCCATACGCGCAAACGCCTTCAAATTACCGCCCGCGTCCATGACCGCGATATTCATCGGCACCTTGATTTCACGCGCCTTTTTCATCGAAGCCTGCACCACCGCCTGCGCCTGAGCCGTCGTCAAATCGCCCGGCAGCGTTTTGGTCAAACTCGCCGAAAACGCCGGCGCACCCAATGCCAAAGTACACAACAATGCAACTGATTTTATGCCGCGCATAACTGTCTCCTTGTATGGAATCAATGAAAGGTACTGCACTTTTGATTGTATGCCTGTCGGCGGGAAGAATAAAGGTCGTCTGAAAACCATAAGATAGGTTTTCAGACGACCTCGGATGGGTTTCGGTTTGGTAGTTTCAGTAGCAACTGTATTTTTGATCCCGTCGGACAAAAATACCAAAATTCAAATCAAGCCGTTCGGATACTATTTCGGCAAAGTAATCACGTATCCGGGCATTCAATGTCGTCAGTAGTCGGTATATATTGTAGCGTGGGCTTTGCCCACGATAATGTTGGGTAAAAGAGGTCGTCTGAAATTTTGAGTTTGATTCGTGGGCAAAGCCCACGCTACGGGTTGCTATTCTCTCTTGCTACGGTTTTTGCCGTAGGTCGGATTCTCGAATCCGGCAGCTATTTGAGATGGCAGCGGCTGTTGTCGGATACAAGCCTCCAACCTGCGACCGGCTACGGTTTGCCCAGCATTATTTACAACGCATCAGCGTACGCGTCCGCCAAACTTTTTTGCCTGAGCCGTCCGTTGAAAAATCACGGAATCTTTGCGTCAGCACGCCTCGGTTTAACGAAAACTCAAAATTATCGTTATAAATCTGCGTACCTTGCTCCGGCTCCTCTTCCCGAACGCGTGCCGTACCTGCAATTTTATCGGGTGAATAAATTCGATAATTCAGTTTCGTATATTTCGCGCCCCATTCCCAACCCTTTAATTCAATTGATTTTTTACCTATTTCAATATAAAAGCCGCTATCTTCCGACACATCGACATTATCCATAGCAGCGTTTTCATCATAACCCATGGCACATAAAGCCCTTATATGTTTGGGCGATACCTTTCCTTCAGCACGCCCTGCCCATTTGCCTTGAAACGCTTGCGGAATATCTTGGGCAGCGGCTTGGAATCCAAGAAGGAGCAAACCGGCGGTCAGAACAAATTTTAAAGTGAGCGACATTATTTTTGACCTTTCAAGAAAAAGTGGTTAAACCAATATGAATAATACAGGAAACGGAAAGAATATAAAAAGGTCGTCTGAAAACCCTAAGACAGGTTTTCAGACGACCTCGGATGGGTTTTGGATTTCAAACACCGCGTGCGTGTGTACCGCACACACCCTACACCCGATGCCCAGTTTCAG
>NZ_KV794923.1:21556-44900 GCF_001808875.1 Neisseria sp. HMSC064E01 | reverse complement strand
TTCAGTAGGTCGGATTCTCGAATCCGACGGCTATTTGAGATGGCAGCGGCTTTTGTCGGATACAAGTATCCGACCTACTACTGCTGGATGATATGCACGTCTCGCTGCGGGAAAGGGATATTGATATTGGCAGCGCGCAGGTTTTCCACTACCTGCTCGTTCAACCCGAAGCGGAACGCGCCCAAATCGGCTTCGTTCGTCCACGCCCAAAGCGTGATTTCGATGGCGCTGTCGGCCAAGTTGGTAATATATGTTACTGCCTCTTTGCCTTGGGTCTGTACGCACAAAGGATGCTCGGTGGCGGCTTTCAAAACGGCGGCTTTGGCGGCTTTCAGATCGCAGCCGTAATCGACGCCGACCACCACCTGCACGCGGCACAGCGGCATGGAAGAACGATTCACGATGCAGTTGCTCATGACAATACTGTTGGGCAGGATGACTTCTTCGTTATCCGGCGTACTCAGCGCAGTCTGCACCATTTTAATTTCGCTAACAAAGCCTTCGAAGCCGTTGACCTTGATGTAGTCGCCGACTTTAAACGGACGGAACAGAATAATCAGCGCGCCGGCGGCAAAGTTCGACAGTTGATCTTTCAGCGACAAAGCCACCGCCAAGCCCGCGCCGCCGATTAAGGCGGTAACCGACGTGGTCGGGATGCCCAGTTTGCCCAGCGCGGCAATGATGATCAGGATTAACAGGCCGATATTGGCTACGTTGCCCAGAAAGCTCACCAGCGTTCTGTCCACTTTGGCACGGGTTAGCGCAGCTTTCATCAGGATGACGAGACGGGAGGCTATCCATCTGCCGACAAAGAAAATCGCCAACGCCGCAACGAGGTTGGTACCGAATGCTATGCCGGTTTCAGCGAGGCGTTCCCAGCCTGAGAATGAAGAGAGGTTTTCAAGATCGAAATTCATGATTTTTATTTATGGTTAAAGAATGGTTGGAAATTTGGATATTAATTGGTTTTGCAGCAAGCCTGTTCACATTTTCAGACGACCTTAAAACCGTGTACCTAGGTCGTATTGAATCCATGAAGGAAACCGCGCCCGTGATTGTATGCCTGTCGGCTGGAAGAATAAAGGTCGTCTGAAAACCATGAGATAGGTTTTTAGACGACCTCGGATGGGTTTTGGGTTTCAACTAGCGCGTGCGTACTGCACACACCCTACACCCGATGCCCAGTTTCAGTAGTTCGGATTCTCGAATCCGACGGCTTCTGAGATGGTAGGCTTTTGTCGGATACAAGTATTCAATCTACAGCTGGCTTACCCGCATCTTATTGAGTTAATCGTATAACTTTATCAGATAATTGATTAAATTCTTCATTAAATGTATTTCTATTGTCTTTCATAGTTTCCAGCGCATGGCCAAATTGCCCTGAGTCCCTAATATCGCTGTCTGTCAAAGCAAAAACCGGTTTTGAAAGTTTTTGGCTCATTGCGATTAATGAATTAAAATCGGCGATATTTGCTAAGTCATATGGTTGTAAACCACTAGTTGATACGATTGTTTGAAAGGTCTCAAGATCAATCGCACATCCTAATTCGTTAAGTTTAGGTACTAATGTATCCTTAATTTCATTTCGTATACGTTCTATCCATAATTCAAAAGATTTTGCAGCAGAACCATTTCTTGGACGATAACGTTGCTGAATTGCTCCAATGAAGGTCGGTTGATTTTTAATCGAAAAATCTGCTCCAAATTTATTAGCTTCTTTAAAACGCCTAATTTCCTCATGCCATCTGGGTATATGTGTGGCAAGAGAACCAATAGCTTGCCAACAATAAAAATCTGGCGAAGTAGGAACAATAAAATAATCCGATGACATGAGTACTACTTCGTTTAATCCTCCGACATTTGGACTTAAATCATATAAAATATAATCAACACCAAGCTTTTCAGCTACCATCTTGAGTACTTTAGGTAGATTTCCAGGAATATTTCTAGTAGCTGGAACGCCCATAGCAATCTTTAATGATACGCTGATTTGAGCATCCAAATCTGCAACCGAAAGATTTCCAGGGAGCAGGAATAATCCTTCTTGACTAGTTTCATAAACATCTCCTCTATTAGTACTTAAAAAACTATCAGGAGAAACGCCTTCAACTAGTGCTTCAACAATACTTCCCATATGAAGATTTTCACGTTTAGCATAAAAATCAATTAATCCAGTGTCTTCAGAGAGACTATCAAAACCTAAAACTAATCCACTCAAGTTGCATTGGGCATCTAAATCAACCATCAGTACTTTTTTGCCTTTGGTTGCCATGCTCCAACCCAAATTGAATGTTGTAGTGGTCTTACTAACCCCTCCTTTATGGTTGAATATACAAATAGATTTGACCATTTTATTTTCTCTCAGAATTTTAATGTACGAATAAATTAATAATTATACTGCAAATATTCATTTACTTGCAGGAATTTATATAGCTTTAAGTCCATTTTTGAAATGGTATTATCTGAAGAAAAGTCGTCTACATAGCATACAGTTATTGTTCATTGAAACCAAATCAACTTGGTTTCAATGCGCCTCTTCCCAATTCATACCCACACCGACCTCCGCCACCAACGGCACTTTCAACATCCCTTCGTCCACTTTTGCCATAATCTGCGGCAGTTTTTCTTTCACCAAATCCAGTTCGGCTTCGGGTGCTTCCAACACCAGTTCGTCATGCACCTGCATAATCAGTTTGCTCTTCAGGTCGTCTGAAACCAGCCAGCGGGACACGTCTATCATGGCGCGTTTGATGAGGTCGGAGGCGGTGCCTTGCATGGGGGCGTTGATGGCGGCGCGTTCGGCTCCGGCGCGGGCATTGGCGTTTTTGTTGCGGATGTCGGGCAGGTAGAGGCGGCGGCCGAACAGGGTTTCGACGAAGCCTTGGGCGGCAGCTTGTTCTTTGGTGCGCTGCATATATTCGGCGACGCCGGGGTAGCGGGCGAAGTAGCGGTCGATGAAGGTTTTGGCGGACAGGTTGTCTATGCCCAGCGATTTGGCGAGGCCGTATTGGCCCATGCCGTAAATCAGGCCGAAGTTGATGGTTTTGGCGTAGCGGCGTTGTTCGGACGAGACGTTTTCGGGGGCGATGCCGAATACTTCGGCAGCGGTGCGGCGGTGTACGTCTTCGCCGTTTTGGAACGCGGTAATGAGGGTTTTGTCGCCGGAGAGGTGCGCCATGATGCGCAGCTCGATTTGGGAATAGTCGGCGGAAACGATGACGCTGCCTTGCGGTGCGGTGAAGGCGCGGCGCACGCGGCGGCCTTCGGCGGTGCGGATGGGGATGTTTTGCAGGTTGGGGTTGTTGCTGGCGAGACGGCCGGTAATGGCGACGGCTTGGGCGTAGGTGGTATGCACGCGGCCGTCTTTGGGGGAAATCATTTCGGGCAGTTTGTCGGTGTAGGTGGATTTGAGTTTCGCCAGGCTGCGGTTTTGCAGGATGATTTTGGGCAGGGGGTAGTCGGGCGCGAGCTGTTCGAGCACGGCTTCGTTGGTGGAAATGCCGCCTTTGGCGGTTTTTTTCAGGCCTTTGGTGGGGATGCCCATTTTGTCGAACAGGATTTCTTGAAGCTGTTTGGGCGAATTGAGGTTGAACGGCTGGCCTGCGGCGGCGTAGGCTTCTTGTTCGAGCTTCATCAGCTCGGCGCCGAGTTCCGCGCTTTGGCGGGCGAGTTCGGCGCGGTCGATTTGCACGCCGTTGCGTTCCATTTCAAACAATACCTGCGCGACGGGCAGCTCCATTTTTTCATACATTTCAAGCTGTTTGGCGTCCATTTGCGCGCGCAGGTGCGCTTCGAGGCGCAGGGCAAAATCGGCGTCTTGTGCGCCGTATTTGGTCGCCTGCTCAATGGCGACGTCGGCAAAACCGATTTGCTTCGCGCCTTTGCCGCACAGCGATTCGTAGGTAATGGTTTCCAAGCCCAGCCAGCGTTCGGACAATTCGTCCAAGCCGTGTCCGAGATGGCTCTCGATGATGTAGGAAGCGAGCATGGCGTCGCCGGCGATGCCGTTCAGGGCGATATCGTAGTTGGCAAAAACGTGTTGGTCGTATTTGAGGTTTTGCCCGATTTTTTTCAGGGCGGGGTTTTCCAAATGCGGTTTCAGACGACCTAATACGTCTTGCAAATCAAGCTGTTCGGGCGCGGCGGTCAGGCTGTGCCCTACGGGGATATAAACCGCTTCGCCTGCTTGGAACGCGATGCTGATACCGACCAGCGAGGCGTTCATCGCGTCTAGGGATGTGGTTTCCGTGTCGATGCCGATTTTGTCCGCCTGCGACAGTTTGTCCAACAAGGCGGCAAACTGCGCTTCAGTAGTAACGGCTTGATAATCCAGCTTTTCGGGGGCTGGGGCATGTTCTATGATTTTTTCAGACGACGTTTCCATGTCCAACGCCGCCTGTTCGCCTATCGTATCGCTGCCAAACAAATCGCCGTCCGCCGCTTCGTGCATACGGCTTTCCGCTTCTTTCAACCAAGTGCGGAAGCCCCAGCGTTTGAAATCGACCGCAAGCTGCGACCATTTCGGCGAAGTGCGGCGCAGGCTTTCGAGGCCGTCTGAAAGCTCGGTGTGCAAGTCCACGTCGGTTTTAATCGTTACCAAATCATACGACAGCGGCAGTTGGGGCAGCGCGGCTTGCAGGTTTTCGCCGACCTTGCCCTTGATTTCCGCAGCGTGTTCCATCACACCAGCCAGCGAGCCGTAGGCTTCCAGCCACTTCACCGCCGTTTTCGGGCCGCACTTTTCCACGCCCGGCACATTGTCCACCTTGTCGCCCATCAGCGCGAGATAATCGCGGATTTGGTCGGGGCGCACGCCGAATTTCGCCTTCACGCCTTCAATGTCTAGCGTTTCGCCGCTCATCGTGTTCACCAGCGTTACGCGTTCGTTCACCAACTGCGCCATGTCCTTATCGCCGGTGGACACCACCACGTTCCAACCCGCTTCGCCGCCCATCGCCGCCAGCGTGCCGATGACGTCGTCCGCTTCGACTTGTGGAATCACCAGCACCGGCCAGCCCATCAGCCGCACCAAATCCGGCAAGGCTTCCGCCTGCGGGCGCAAATCGTCCGGCATCGGCGGGCGCGTCGCCTTATAGTCGGGGAACATCTCGTGGCGGAAATTCTTGCCCTTCGCATCAAACACCACCGCGCAATAATCGTGCACATAATCCGCCCGCAGCCGGCGCAACATGTTCAACACGCCGTAAAGCGCACCCGTCGGCGCACCGTCAGGTGCGGACAACTGCGCCATCGCGTGATAAGCGCGGTAAAGATAAGAAGAGCCGTCAACGAGGAGGAGAGTGGGTTTGGACATGGTGAACCTGCTTGAAATAAGTGAAAAATAGATGGATGGATTATAAAGGAAAAGCTCGGTTCTCCCCATGTATCCGCAAACGTGTTTCAGCGCGTCCTAGTGTTTACAAAAATAAACCATTTCAAATATTGCGCCTTGTCATTTCATCTTGTATATTTGCATACAAATGAATACAAAACAAATCAAACGAATATGAATGCGACAAACCGTATCCCAGTCAGCGTGAGAATCACCCAGGAAGACGCTGATTTTATTGCCGAATTAAAAATCGAAGGCGCGAATACGCCGTCTGAAAAAATCCGCGAGCTGCTCAAGCAGGCGCGTTTGGCGCATACGCAGACGCGCGATTACGGTTCCGCGCTGACGGCGCAGGAGCAGTTTTTCCAAGCGGCGAAACATGACGTGCTGCACGCAGAAAAGCAGGCGGGAGCGCATTCGCATATCGTCGCGCGTTTGTTTGAGCAGCTGCCCGACTTGGGCGCGACGCTCGCCGCCGACCTGCCCGAAGAAGCCGACCTCGACGATTTGAAAAAATACGAACGCGAACTGATGTGGCGCATCGTCCGCCTGACCGACAGCATCTTGCAGCTCGCCGTAACCGGCAAAGGCGCGGCATACGACGATACCGTGCTGCAACAGCTTGAAAACACTTTGAAACTGGCGAATATTGTGCAGCAGGCGGGCGAGGTTTAGGATGTGAATAAAAGGCTGACTGAAAAATGAAAATCCACCATTGGCTTCTGACCTTTATGTTCATCTATCCCTCTTTGGCAGTGAACGCGGACGGCGGCGCACAACCTGTTACCGAGCAGCAAGTCCTGAGACTGACCGAAATTTATGTGACGCAACATTACGGCAAACAAACCGCTCAAGCGCAAAAGCCGTATCGAGTGAAAAAAGACGGGGAACATTGGATTATTAGCGGCAAACCACCTAAAGCATTGGGCGGCAATTTCCGCGCCGTTATCGGAGCAAACGGTCATCTGGAAGAAATCACGCATAGCAAGTAGTGCAAGGTTTGAGGTCGTCTGAAATCCCCTTCCCTCTCATTCCTAAACATTCATGTCGGACATCAAAGACAGAGGCAACAAGATGGAAAAATGGATAGCAGAAGCATATGAATTATTTGCACCTTACAGCGTGTGCTTCCCGCTGAATATCTGCACTTGCAACAGCTGCTCTCCCGAAGATTTCCAACAGGCGTTGTTGGAGTATCCGTTACGCGAGATTCCTACCGATATGTTGCAGGCGTATTTGGGCAGCGTGCCTTTGGACAAAGGAGCTGCGACGGCTTTAGACATGAAACATTTTCTGCCGCGTATTTTGCAGGCTTTGGTCAACGAGGAAGATGTCCGATCGCTTGATGAAACGTTGCTCGATAAGTTGCGTTGCGATTTGCCTGAATGCTGGAAAAAAGAAGAAATCGATTGGTTAAAACGTTTCGCCGCCGCTTGGTTCGACTCGCAACTGACCGCGCCCCGCTATGAAGGCTGCTTGGTCGTTTGGCTGAATATGTTTCAATTTGCCGGATTGGATGTTGTCGACGAACTGCTGGCAGTGTGGACGGAACAGGCGGATAAAACGGCAGCTTTACGTGAATTTGTCGACTTGTATTTAGAGATTCCGTATGGCAGCAACGAGCCGGATTGGTACAAAGTCTGCTATCTGCCCGAGCATTGTCCAAATAGAACGCAATTCGCTGCCCGACTGTCGGCTTGGTTTGCCCACCCGGACACCCGCGCCACATTCAGACGAGCTTTAGAACAAGCCCTGCTGGAAGGCAAAGAAGACGAAAACGAAACATTGTCATGGGAGCAATGTTACGACTGGTTGGCACAATCAAATGCCCGCTAAACACAATATTTCTCATGATTTTATAAAGAAAGGAAAATCCAAATGAGCGAAACCCTATCCCGCAGAGTGGGCCGTCTGGTGAGCGGCGGTTTTCATGCCCTGATTGATGCGGCGGAGAACCTTGCGCCTGAGGCGGTTATGAACGAGAGCATCCGCGAAATTGAGCGGGCGGTGGACGAAGTGCGTGCCGAATTGGGCAAAGTGTTGGCGCAGAAACACCTTGCCGCCAAGAAAATGGCGGCCGAAAGCAACCGCCACGAAGCCATCGATGCCAACCTGCAAGCCGCCGTAGCCGCTGGGCGCGACGACCTTGCCGAGGCGGGCATCGCCGAACAGATGGACATCGAAGCGCGTCTGCCTGTTTTGGAAAACACCATCGCCGACTGTGCCGCGCAGGAAAAAGAGCTTGAGGGCTTTATCGCCGCCTTGCAGGCGAAAAAACGCGAGATGCAGCAGCAGTTGCAAGACTGGCGTGCCGCGCAGCAAAGCACGGGCGCAGGCAAAGCGGCAGGTGGCAGCGACCTCAACCGCATCGCCCGTGATGCCGAAAAAAGCGGCAACGCTTTCGACCGCGTGATGGGTCGTCAGAACGCGGTACACAGCAGCACCGATGCGGCGCAGTTGGCAAAATTGAAGGAATTGGAAGACTTGAGCCGCAACAACCGTATTGCCGAACGATTGGCAGCCTTGAAGGCAGGAAAATAAGTTTTCAGACGACTTCCTTTGTCGGAAAGGTCGTCTGAAAAGAAAAACGCCGCGCGGAGCTTGTCCTTGCGGCGTATGGAGGAACGGATCAGTAGTCGATGCGTTCGCTGATGATGCGCAAATCCGGCCATGAGAAAACGATGTCGTATTCGCGTCCGTTTTTGAAGGCTTCGGCTTTCAATACGGGGCGACCGCGGCGGTCATCGGCTTCGATTTCGTGAACTTGGTAGCCGCGTCGTTCGAGAATCCGCATCACTTGTGCGCGTTTTTGCTCGAAAGACGGATCGCTGTAAATTTGGTGTTCGATGTAGTCGTCATCGTAATACTTGCCGTCGCGGTAACGGTAGTCGTCATAACGGTCGTAATCGCGCTCATAACGGTCATCATAGCGGTCATCATAGCGGTCATCGTAACGGTCATAACGCTGCTCGTAGCGGTCGGTACGATAGTCGTCATCGTAATAGTCGTAAGGATAAGGGGCGGCACATGCGGTCAGTGCGATACTGCCTAAGAGTAATACCGGTAAGAGTTTTTTCATGTCGTATCCTTTCGGGACGTGGGGTAAGTCAAATCAAGAATATTCGGAAGCGGATTATAAATCAACGCGTTCTTCGATAATGTTCAAATCGGGATAAGACATCACGATTTTGTATTCCAAGCTGCCTTTGTAGGCCTCAAATTCCAAAACGGGTCTTGCCCAATGCAGGTCGGTGTCGGAATCGTGGACTTCGTAGCCCCTGCTGTGCAGGATGGACAAAGCGCGGTCGTGGTGTTGCGCGAACGCAGGGTCTGTCTCCATGCGGTATTGGGCGTAGTCTTCGTAAAGGTCGAAACCTTCTGCTGCAAGAAAAATGGCGCAAACAGCGGCGACAGGAAGCAGCAATTTTTTCAAAAGCGGTTTGGACGGTTTTGTATATTGCGACTGAGAATGTTTCATTTCGTTCCCTTTGCGTCTGTTGTCGGTATAGACATTTAAACACGCAGGACTTAGGGAAAAGTTAGGAGCGGTTTCAGACGACCTTTCTTTACGATACGCACAGGTCGTCTGAAAAATAGGGGAATTTGATGATTTTTGCCATTTTGATCGGTTTGCTAACCGCCGTATTGCTTTACTTTGTGATGTTTAAGGATTGGGAAGAATTTGTCGAATGCGTCGAATTCTATTGCACGCCCGACATTATCAGCGCGCTGCGGGGGCGGTATTGGGATGACGTATGGGCGGAAACCAAAATCCTGCTGTGGCTGGGCATCAGCGTAACAGCAGGCGTATCTGCCTATTTCTGGCTCAACTAAAGTCAGCGTTTCAAGGCGGATACCGTCTTTATTGCCGCGAACAGTAAATAATTGAAAGGAATGTCAAAATGAGCAAAAAACACACCTACCGCACCGCAACAACATGGACGGGCAATCTCGGCGAAGGTACATCATCCTACACCGCTTATTTGCGCAACTTTACCGTTTCCGCCGAGGGCAAGCCCGACCTGCACGGTTCCGCCGACCCTGCTTTCCGCGGCGATGCAGGTCGCTGGAACCCCGAAGAAATGCTGTTGGCCGCCGTTTCTGCCTGCCACAAACTATGGTACCTGCACCTGTGTGCCGATGCGGGCATCTGCGTTACCGCCTACACCGACCACGCCGAAGCGGTGATGGACGAAGGTGGGAATGGGAACGCGGGGCGTTTCGTCTCCGCCGTGTTGAAGCCGCGCGTTACCATCGCCGCAGGAAGCGACCGCGCCAAGGCTTTAGAACTGCATCACGAAGCGCACCGCCTGTGTTTCATCGCCAACTCGGTCAACTTTCCGATTGAATGCCGCGCAGAGATTGAGTGCAAAGAGGTCGTCTGAAAACCCAATACCCCTTTGAAATGCAAGAATAAAAAGGAACACGATAATGTGGAATTTAATCAACGCCCCCGAAACAGAAATCTTCGGCATCGCCATCGCGCTGATGGTTTTACTCGGCGTGTTGGAAGTCATCTCCATGCTGGCGGGCGGCATCAGCGACTGGCTGGACAACCTGCTGCCCGACAGCCTGACCGAAACTGCGCACGCCGAAGTCGGGCTGGACGCGGCGGACGCAGGCGTGTTCGTCAGGTTTCTGAGCTGGCTGTATGTCGGTCGCGTGCCGGTGTTGATGCTGATGGTCGTGTTCCTTGCCGTGTACGGACTGACGGGTTATCTCTTTCAGACGACCTTTGCCACCGTGTTCAGCAGCTATCTGAACGGATGGCTGGCAGCAGTCGCCGTGTGGTTCATTTCGTTGCCGCTGGTGCGCCTGACCGCGGGCGGGCTGTACAAAATCATGCCCAAAGACGAAACCACCGCCGTTTCGCAGGAAAGCCTGATCGGACGCATCGGCACGGTAGTGCTGGGCGAGGCGCGGGCAGGCAGCGCGGCGCAGGTGCGGGTGAAGGATGTGTACGGACAGCAGCATTATGTGATGGCAGAACCGGATTCCGACGAAGTGTTGAAACAGGGCGACGCGGTGTTGCTGGTGTCGCTGGAGGGAAATACGTTTAAGGCAATTTTGAACCCGAGCGGAAGCTTGGTGGATTGAGGTCGTCTGAAAAGATAAACGCCGGTTTGCAATGAACCATCATTTTTATCAGATTAGAAAAACAAAACGGGGATAGATATGGATCATTTGGCGCAGCCTGAGCGCGATATGCAATTCCGCATCGAAGCGTTGAAAAACAAGCTGCCGCGAGGTGTCATCGTTGTCGGCGATGGGCTGCTGTTTAAACATTCGTTATTTAGAGGTTTGTTGTTTCAGCCCTTGGTTGCTTTCTTGTTCGGCCTCATCGGCGTAGGCGGTCTCTGGCTGAAGATAGTGAAATGGATGGATCTATCGCTTTCTAGCAACATGACTTGGCTGCTGGCTATTGTATTCACGCTATGGTGGTTGTGGCATGCGGAACGTTGGTGGTGCGGGCTGACAACCCGAAAATCTATTTATATTGATCGCGAAAAATTGATTATTTACGGCGCATTCGGACGCATCCGTTATCAAGGCGGACATGACGGGGCTTACAGGAAGTTTGACCATATACGGAACATCGTCGGAGTCAGTCTAATTACCGAACGCAGGGGAACAACATTAATCGGCGGGCTGCTGGGCTTAGGAAGACACAATATTTGTACAACAGCTTCCCAAAACGCATTTATTGAATTAACAGGTTGGCAGTGGTATTCAAGGTAAGATACCCAGCTATCAGACTGCGAAAAAAGAAACACCCAAGAATATTGATAAAACACAAAACAATAATTAGGAAAACAAATTTGTATGGATAACTCTCTTAACAACGAGCCAAGTTTGGAAAAATCCAACTCGGCAGCATTATGGCTGAAACGGACAGCGGCCTTAATATTGTGGCTTGCCGCGTTTCTGTCGGGTGTAACGGCTTTGTATGGTCTGACCAGAGTGGGCAATGAACCTGCAAATCTGATACTCGTCGCCTTATTGTCGGCAGGGACGTGGTACGGTATCTATTTCGGCGGACGACTGACAGGCTGGTTCAGGGCGTCTGAAAACCCGCAAATCCGCTACCCCGCCATTCATTGGGCAATATGGACGCTTGAAACATTTTTCGCCTTATTTTTTGCAAGCATCATTTTCGATAAACAAAACATAGGATTGGTGGTTTTTTGCCTGATTTTTAGCGGCTTGGCGGGCGTGTCTGCATATTTGCGCGGTAAACGGCTGATTGCCGATTACAGGCTACGGAAAAATACCGAAGTCCGTGCAACGGTATGGCGGCTGATATGGAGCTTTATTTTTGCACTGTTATGGTCGGCAACCATCTTGCTCTGCCTGTATGCGCTTCTGCGCCAAATGGCATTGCCTGAAGGAATTGAGCCTGCTACTTTCTGCTTTATCTTCATCCTAACCGTACTGTCGGGATGTGCTGCATATTACTGCTGGAATGGGTTGGCAAAATTGTTCCAAAAATATGCTCAACAACAGAAAACGTGGTAGGTCAGATATCCGTCTCCGACGTAATTCGACATGATGCCTATTTAGATAACCAAGTCCGTAGCGTGGGCTTCGTCCACGAAGCAAACAGCTCGGATGATCGTTTGATTCAAACGACAGTAGGTTTCGCGGGCAAAGCCTACGCTACGGTTTGCAAAAAACAGAAATGGTAGGTCGGATTCTTGAATCCGACGAATTGCTCCGCTTCAGCCGTATTGCACATAACCCAAATTGTCGGATTCAAGAATCCGAATACCTTTAAAACCCAAAATTTTTAACCTTTCAGACGACCCCAAACCCTAAAAAAACCGTCTGAACCCACGCCCCTCAAGGGTATATCGACAACAAGAAAGGAAAACCCATGAACTTAGTTTCCATCGGCATCATCGCCGGCGTCATACTCGTCGCGCTATTCGTACTCGGTCTTATCCTCACCCGCCTGTACCGCCGCGCCAGCAAAGAAGTCTCCTTCGTCCGTACCGGTTTTGGCGGCGAAAAAGTCATCATGAACGGCGGCGCGATGGTGTTGCCCGTGCTGCACGAAATCATCCCCGTCAACATGAACACATTGCGCCTCGAAGTGCGCCGCGCGGCTCAGCAGGCATTGATTACCCGCGACCGGATGCGCGTCGATGTGATGGCGGAATTTTATGTCCGCGTCAAACCGAGCGCCGAGAGCATTGCCACCGCCGCGCAAACGCTGGGTATGAAAACCATGTCGCCCGACGAATTGAAAGACCTCGTCGAAGGTAAATTCGTCGATGCACTGCGCGCCGTTGCCGCCGAAATGGCGATGGAAGAGTTACACGAAAAACGTGTTGATTTCGTTCAGAAAGTGCAACAAGTCGTGAGCGAAGACTTGTTTAAAAACGGCCTCGAACTCGAAACCGTCTCCCTGACCGGCCTCGACCAAACCAGCTTTGAGTTTTTCAACCCGCAAAACGCGTTTGACGCGGAAGGTCTGACCAAACTGACCGAAACTATCGAAGGCCGCCGCAAAAAACGTAACGAAATCGAACAAGACACCGATTTGGCGATTAAAACCAAAAACCTCGAAGCCGAGCAGCAACGCCTGAAAATCTCGCGCGAAGAAGAATACGCCAAACTCGAACAAGAACGCGAAATCGCCGTGCGCCGCGCCGAACAGGAAGCCAGCATTGCCGAGCAGGAAGCGCAGAAAAAACGCGAGGCGGAAGAAGCCAAAATCGCCGCCGAACGCGAAGTGGATTTGAAACGCATCGCCGCCGAACGCGACATTAAAAACGAAGACATCCGCAAAGCCCAAGCCGTCGAGCAGGCGGAGGTCGAACGCCGCAAAGCCATCGAGCTTGCCGAACAGGACCGCGCCATCGCCGTCGCCGAAAAATCGCGTGCCGAATCCGAAGCCAAAGCCGAGGCAGACAAAGCCCGCGCCGCCGCCGTGCGTGAAGAAGAAAGCGTGATTACCGTACGCGAAACCGAACGCGCCGAGCGTGCCAAAGCGGTCGAACTGATTGCCGCCGAAGAAGCCGCGCAAAAAGATGCGATTTCGCTTACTGTCGCCGCCGAAGCCGAGAAACAGGCCGCGCAAGACCGCGCCGAAGCCGTGCGCATCGCCGCCGAAGCCGAAGCCGAGAAACAACGCCTGCAAGCCAAAGGTGAAGCCGATGCCAAAGTCCTGTTGGCACAAGCGCAAGAGCAGCAATACAAAGTCGATGCCGAAGGTACCCGCGCCGTGAACGAAGCCGCCAACGTCCTGAGCGTCGAGCAAGTCGAAATGCAAGTGCGCCTCGCCCTGTTGAAACACCTGCCCGACATCATCCGCGAATCCGTGCGTCCGATGGAAAACATCGACGACATCAAGATTCTGCAAGTCAACGGCTTAGGCGGATTCAGCGGCGCTGCCAACGGCTCCGAAGGCGTGTCGGACGGTCAAACCACACAAGCCAGCCTCGCCGACCAAATGGTCAACAGCGCCCTGCGCTACCGCAGCCAAGCCCCGCTGGTTGACGGCCTCTTGAAAGAGTTGGGTCTGAACGGCGGCGACATCAACGGTCTGACGCAAGGACTGGATAAAGGCATCGGCAAAGAATAAGCCGCGCCGTTAAGAAGGTCTGAAAGCAAAGGTCGTCTGAAAACCTGAAACAGGATTTCAGACGACCTTTTATCTTTTCCGGAAAACCTAGCTTACCCTCTGCGCAATACGGCGGTATTGACGTATTTTTGGATGCCGGTGGCGATGGCATCGGCGCATTGACGGCGGAAGGAGTCGCTGCCGAGCAGCCGCTCTTCGGTCGGGTTGGACAGGAAGGCGGTTTCGACAAGGATAGACGGAATATCAGGCGCGCGCAGGACGGCGAAATTGGCTTCGTCAACGCGGCCTTTGTGGAGCTGGTTGAGTTTGCCCAATTCGGTCAGGACGGAATGTCCGAGTATGCGGCTGTCGCGCATGGTGGCGGTTTGGGTCATGTCGAGAATGGCGTTATCGACGCTGCGGTTGCCGCTTTTGGAAACGCCGCCGATGGCGTCGGCGTTGTTTTGGGTTTGAGCGAGGAATTTGGCGGCGGAGCTGGTCGCGCCTTTGGTGTTGAGCATGTAAACGCCTGTACCGCGCGCAGACGGGCTGGTGAAGGCGTCCGCGTGGATGGAGACGAACACGTCGGCATTGCGGGCGCGGGCTTTGGCAACGCGCACGCCCAACGGGATAAATATGTCTTCGTTGCGGGTCATGTAAACGGTGTAGCCTATGCCTTCGAGGCGTTTTTTGGCTTCGCGGGCGATGGAGAGGACGACGTTTTTCTCTTTCAAGCCGCTCGGACCGATCGCGCCGGGGTCTTCGCCGCCATGACCCGGGTCTATCATAACGATGGGACGGCGGCCGCCGCGGTTGGAGCGCGGAGGCGTGTCTTGGGCAATGTTCGTGCGCTCGGCAGGACGTTGCGTTTGCATGCGTTTCGGCGGATTGCCGTTGAGCAGCGCCATCATTGGGTCGTTGGCATCGACGCCGTGCGGATAAAGGTCGATCACGAGGCGGTTTTTAAAGCCGCCGACAGGGGCAAGCGAGAAGACTTGCGGATGAGCGTTTTGCTTGAGGTCGATCACGACGCGCACGGTCGTCGGGGTGTTTTGTCCAGCGCGGATGCTGCGGATATAGGGGTCGTCGGGCAGGACTTTGCCGGAAATGCCTTGCAGGACGCTGTTGATGTTGGCGTTTTGGATGTCGACGACGAGCCTGCCGGGGTTTTCCAAGGCGAAATGCTGATATTGCAGCGCGCGCGAGCTTTCGATGGTGATGCGGGTATAGGCGTGCGAAGGCCAAATACGGGCGGCGACGAATTGGGCGGGCGGCGCGGCTTTGGCGAGGGCGGAGGCAATCGGCGTGAGGGTGAACAACAGTCCGGCAGTTTGGCGGACGACTTGTCTTCGTGTCAGTTTGAATTTAACCATGCTTCTAAACTTTTTTGTCCGTTGGCGGTGTGTGCGGTAGCGGTGCAGGTCCTGCCCTGCGCGGCGTGATTCAGGCATACGGTGATGTCTGCGGGCGGAGTGAACGCGCCGCCCTGTTGCGGCCATTCGATGATGCAGACGCTGTCAGGGGAGAACAGGTCGTCCAGACCCGCATCTTCCCATTCTTCGGGCGAGGCAAAGCGGTAAAGGTCGAAATGATGAAGCGTGAACGCTTCCAGCGGGTAGGATTCGACGATGGCGTAGGTCGGGCTTTTGACCGCGCCGGTGTGTCCGAGTCCGCGCAGGATGCCGCGCGTGAACGTGGTTTTTCCCGCGCCCAAATCGCCTTGCAGATGGATGACCAATGGCGCGCGCAGCGATTTTGCCCAACTTCCGCCCAGATCGAGTGTGGACTCTTCGTCGGGAAGCCGGCGGGAAAAGGTTGCGCCCTCGCTCATGAAATCAGCCTTGTCGTGTTCTAAAAATCTTAATTATGCTGTATTTACGGGCATTTGCAAACATAAGGGAGGATAAAGTTAGATAAAGATGTTCAATCGGTATCTTTGCCGTTTGCCGTCCAAACGCTTCAGAGGTCGTCTGAAAACGCCGTTTCCACACAACCCAAACCCTTTCAGACGACCTCCGTCCCTGTTAAGCCTTGCGCCGAACGTGTACAATCCGCCCCATCATACCTAATCCGTACAAACCGCATCATGACTATCAGCAAACAACGCCCCATCGGCGTTTTCGATTCCGGCGTCGGCGGCCTGACCAACGTCCGCGCCCTGATGGAACGCCTGCCGATGGAAAACATCATCTACTTCGGCGACACCGCCCGCGTTCCCTACGGCACCAAATCCCGCGCCACCATCGAAACCTTCGCCATGCAGATTGTCGATTTCCTGCTGGAAAACGATGTCAAGGCACTGGTCATCGCGTGCAACACCATCGCCGCCGTTGCCGGACAGAAAATCCGCCAAAAAGCAGGCAATATGCCGGTATTGGACGTGATTTCCGCCGGCGCGCAGGCCGCCTTGAACACCACGCGCAACAACAAAATCGGCATCATCGCCACCAACACCACCGTCAACAGCAACGCCTACGCCCGCGCCATCCACGCCCAAAATCCCGACACGCTCGTGCGCACGCAGGCGACACCGCTGCTCGTGCCGCTGGTGGAAGAAGGCTGGCTTGACCACGAGGTAACCCGCCTGACCGTGCGCGAATACCTCAAGCCGCTCTTGGTGGACGACATCGATACACTCGTTCTCGGCTGCACCCACTTTCCGCTGCTCAAGCCCCTAATCGGCAAAGAAGCGCAAAACGTCGCCCTGGTCGATTCCGCCATCACCACCGCCGAAGCCACCGCCCAAGCGCTCGCCCAAGCAGGGCTGCTCAACACTGAAAACGACAGCCCCGACTACCGCTTCTACGTCAGCGACATCCCCCTGCGCTTCCGCACCATAGGCGAACGCTTCCTCGGACGCAGCATGGAACAAATCGAAATGGTCTCGCTGGGATAAGGCGTATCCCGCATGCCAAAACGAGAGGTCGTCTGAAAACCGATATCAAGGTTTTCAGACGACCTTGCCGCGTAAAATACGCTACAATACGCCCTATTTCAAGTTTCTAAAATTAAAAGGAAAATTCAATGTTCAGCTTCTTCCGCCGCAAGAAAAAACAGGAAACGCCCGCTCAAGAAGAAACCCGCATTCAGGAAACCGCTGCCGAAGCCGTAGAACGCGTCGAAACCACCGTTTCGCAAACGCTTGAAACGGTTCAGGAAAACATCGGCGAAAAAGCGGAAGAGCTGACGGCGGCAGTCGAAACGGCGGTAGAAAGTGCAAAAGAGCACGCCGAAGAAATCCGCGAGACCGTAGTTGAACATGTTTCCGAAACGGTCGGACACGTCCGCGAGGCAGTCAGCGAAACGTCGTCTGAAACAGTCGAACAGGTGGAAGAGCGCGTGGAAGCCGTCAGCGAAACCGTTGCCGAAAATGTTTCCGCCGCGGTCGAACACGTCCATGAAGCAGTCAGCGAAGGATCGTCTGAAACCGTAGAAGCCGTTGAAACCTTAGAAACCCAAGCTGAAGCCGCGCCTGCCGCATCCGAAGAACATTCCGTACAACCCCTTGAAAATACAGCCGTCGCCACGTCATCTGAAACATCCGAAACGTCCGAAACCGAACCCAAACTCGGCTGGGCGGCACGTTTGAAACAGGGTTTGACCAAATCCCGTGACAAAATGGCGAAATCGCTGGCGGGCGTGTTCGGCGGCGGGCAAATCGACGAAGATTTGTACGAAGAGCTGGAAACCGTGTTGATTACCAGCGACATGGGCATGGAAGCGACGGAATACCTGATGAAAGACGTGCGCAACCGCGTCAGCCTCAAAGGGCTGAAAGACGGCAACGAATTGCGCGGTGCATTAAAAGAAGCCTTGTACGACCTGATTAAGCCGTTGGAAAAACCGCTGGTCTTGCCCGAGACGAAAGAGCCGTTTGTCATCATGCTGGCGGGCATCAACGGCGCGGGCAAAACTACCTCCATCGGCAAACTCGCCAAATATTTCCAAGCGCAGGGCAAATCCGTGCTGCTTGCCGCCGGCGACACCTTCCGCGCCGCCGCCCGCGAGCAGCTTCAGGCATGGGGCGAACGCAACAACGTAACCGTCATCTCGCAAACCACGGGCGATTCCGCCGCCGTCTGCTTCGACGCCGTCCAAGCCGCCAAAGCGCGCGGCATCGACATCGTGCTTGCCGATACAGCCGGTCGCCTGCCCACTCAGCTTCATTTGATGGAAGAAATCAAAAAAGTGAAGCGCGTGCTGCAAAAAGCCATGCCCGACGCACCGCACGAAATCATCGTCGTCCTCGATGCCAACATCGGACAAAACGCCGTCAACCAAGTCAAAGCCTTTGACGAAGCGTTAGGACTGACCGGCTTAATCGTCACCAAACTCGACGGCACGGCAAAAGGCGGCATCCTCGCCGCGCTTGCCTCCGACCGCCCCGTCCCCGTCCGCTATATCGGCGTGGGCGAAGGCATAGACGATTTGCGTCCGTTTAACGCGCGCGCGTTTGTGGACGCGTTGTTGGACTAAGCCAAATCGGGCAACAGTCCGATAACGAAAAATCCCGATACGGCAAAATGCCTACGGATGCGTTTTGATTCAACACAGCCATTTTGCCGCACCATGAAAAAGGTCGTCTGAAACCGAAAACAGGTTTCAGACGACCTTTGTTTGATGTGGCGGACGAAATATCGCTGCCGTCAATTTGTGCAACGCCTATTTCCCCTGCCGAAAAAAAGCGAAAACCGTTTGAAAGCAACCCTTACGGAGACAAGTAGCTTTACAAACGGTTTTCAGGTCGGCCTAGCGACCCACCAACGATTATTATACCAATATCATGCCTTTTTGACAAACTCTGATTTCAAATTCATCGCGCTGCCGTCGATTTTGCAACCGATATTGTGGTCGCCTTCTTGCAGGCGTATGCCTTTTACTTTGGTTCCTTGCTTGATAACCATGGAGCTGCCTTTGACTTTGAGGTCTTTAATCAGGACGACGGTGTCGCCGTCTTGCAACATGGCGCCGTTGGCATCTTTGACGCTCAGGGTTTCTTCGGCGGCTTCGCCGTCGTTTTCCGTCCATTCAAACGCGCATTCGGGACAGATGTATTGGCTGCCGTCTTCGTAGGTGTATTCGGATTGGCATTGCGGGCAAGGTGGGAGGGACATGGTGGGGATTCCTTTGGTTGAGAAGCGGGGAATTATAGTGGATTAAAATAAAAATGAGACAAGGCGGCAACGCCCGCCGTGTACGGGTAGTACATAAGGGCGTTGGCAACGCCGTATCATTGCAATTTTAATCCACTATATAAGGGAAAGGAGGCAAGGATACGACGGCTTTGTACCTATGCTTCAATACAAAACGACCTGTCTTGCAACAGGTCGTCTGAAAATACCGATACGGCTTAGAGGGACAGCGAAGCTGCCTGAATCAAACCGCGTGCTTTGGCTTCGGCTTCGGCGGCACGCTCTTGCGAGGTGAACGGACCCATTTTGACGACGTATTCGTAGTCGCGTTTCTCCATGGAAACTTTCGGATTCATTTTGCCGTAAGAAAGGTTTACCGCAGCTTGGTTCATATAGGCTTGCGCTTCGCGCTCGGTACCAAAGGATTTCAAATCGACGAAAATGTCTTGGCCGTTGTAGGCTTGGGCGCTTTGACCCGGAACGATTTGCTCGACTTTGACGTGTGCCGTGCCTTGGTTGATGAAACCTAATTGTTGGGCGGCGGCTTTGGACACGTCAATCACACGGTTGCCGTGGAAAGGGCCGCGGTCGTTGACTCGAACGATGACGCTTTTACCGTTTTTGGTGTTGGTCACACGGGCGTAGCTGGGAATGGGGAGGGTTTTGTGGGCGGCGGTCAGGGCGTTCATGTTGTAACGCTCGCCGCTGGAAGTTTTACGGCCGTGGAACTGGCTGCCGTACCATGAGGCGTTGCCGGTTTGGCTGAAGTTGGATACTTTGGTCATCGGCGTGTAGCGTTTGCCGGCGACTTTGTAGCTGCGGTTTGCTGAGGAACTCAGCTTCTCGGCGCGGACGATGGAGTCGGCTGAGGCGGAATGAATGGAAAGGATGCTGATTGCAGCAGCAGTCAGGGTGGAGAAAAGGGTGATTTTAGATAAAGTCAAAACGTAGTCCGTTCTTGAGTTGATAACGCGGCGGGATGGCTCCCAAGCGGTTTCAGACGACGTATTGGCGGTTTGACAAAAACCAAGCTGTTAAACAGTATCGCCTTGGTTTTTGTCAAACGGCTCAGGGAGACTCCCTTGCGGATGTTATACACCGCCTGCGTAACCGTTTTGCCGCCATGCTTCAAACAGAATCACGGCGACGGTGTTGGAAAGATTCATGCTCCGGCTGCCGGGCTTCATGGGCAGGCGCAGCTTTTGCCCTTCGGGCAGGGTGTCGAGGATTTCGGCGGGCAGGCCGCGTGTCTCGGGACCGAACAAAAAGACATCGCCCTCAACAAAGAAAACTTCGTCGGGACGGGTTTTACCTTTGGTGGTCAACGCGAAAATGCGGCGCCCTTCCAAGGCTTTGAGACAATCTTCGAAATTCTCGTGTACCGTCAGTTTTGCAAACTCGTGATAATCCAAACCTGCACGCTTCATTTTTGCCGAATCCAGCGGAAAACCGAGCGGCTTGACCAGATGTAAATCGGCTCCGGTGTTGGCGCACAATCGGATGATATTGCCCGTATTGGGCGGGATTTCGGGTTGGTACAAAACTATGGTAAACATATAAATCAATCACTTATAGAGGGGCATAATGCCGAAATGTTCCGCAGGTGTCAAAAACTTTAGCTATTTTTTCATTGGCGGACGCGCCAAACTCCAGCAAAAAATCTTGCCTGCGCCTGATTTTTTCAGCGTCCGCGCCAGTTCGTTCAGCGTCGAGCCGGTGGTGAACACATCGTCGATTAACAAAATATTACAGTTTTTCGAGATATGACCATTGATTTCAAAAGCATTTTTTATATTGCGCACCCTGTCTGCGCTTTTCAGCGTGCTTTGCGGCTCGCGATGTCGTCTGAAAACCGTCCGTCGCGGCAGCAGCGTCCAGCCGTAATGTCCGGACAGAATATCCGCCAATTCCTCGCTTTGGTTGAAGCCGCGGTGCAGCCGCCTTTCTTTGCTCAACGGCACGGGCAGCACAAAATCGAAACGCTCCGTTTCCAACCAGTCGGGCGCATGGCGGCGCATCAGTTCCGCCAGCGGACGGCTCATGCCGAGGTCAGCCAAATGCTTCAACGCGCGTATCATACTGCTGACGGGCGGCTCATAATACAGCGAAGCCCACATCCGCTCAAATGCCGGCGGCTTCTTCTGGCAGCCGCCGCACACCGCCCCGCCCTGTATCGAGCGGAAACACAAAGGGCAACTGTTTGCCGCGTCCGTAAAAAATTCTTCCAAGTCCGCCGCGCAACCGTCGCAAAAACCGCCATACGGCCGGGTTTCGCACGCCGAAACCAAGGCGTGGCATAATACGCAACGGCTTTTGTTCCGCCATCCCGCATTGCGCCACCAAGAAAACACATCCATAGAGAAAACAGCCATGCCGCACTCCGCCAAAAAAGTTTATCTGATACACGGCTGGGCAGCGAACCGCCACGTCTTCGACGACCTCATCCCGCGCCTGCCGTCCGATTGGGACATCCGAGCCCTCGACCTGCCCGGACACGGCGACGCACCCTTTGCCGAAAACTTCAACATCGCCGCAATTGCCGAAGCCTTCGCCGAAGAAATCGACACGCCCGCCCACATCCTCGGTTGGTCGCTCGGCGGCTTGGTCGCGCTCCATCTCGCCGCACGCCGCCCCGACAAAGTCCGCTCGCTCTGCCTGACCGCAAGTTTCGCCCGCCTGACCGCCGACGCGGACTACCCCGAAGGACTGTCCAATCCCGCTTTGGGCAAGATGGTCGGCGCGTTCCGGCAGGATTATGCCAAACATATCAAACAGTTTCTACAATTACAGTTGCTGCACACACCAAACGCCGCCGAAATCATCGGCAATATCCTGCCCGACCTCTCCCGCCACGGCGCACCGCCTGCCCTGCAAGCCGCGTTGGACGCCGTCAACCAAGCCGATGCCCGCCCCCTGCTTTCAAGCATCCAAACCCCGTCGCTTTTGGTGTTTGGACAAAAAGACGCCATCACCCCGCCGCGCATGGGCGAATACCTCAACCGCCATCTGGCGGACAGCGAATTGGTATTGATGGAAAAAGCGGCACACGCCCCGTTTTTAAGCCACGCCGACGAATTTGCCGAACGCTACCGCGGCTTTGTCGAAAAGGTCGTCTGAAAACCTTTTTGCCGTTGTTGCCGTTCAGGCGTGAATCCAAAACTTAAAGAATGACAAGGCTTCAGAGTGTGAAATCCGTCGGCAGGAACGATGCCTCGTTACTGCAACGACAGCCTTATCCCTTCCCTCGTCCGGCGGGGGAAGGTTAGGATGGGGGTGGTTTTGGATGTACGGAATAAAATAGAGCCATCCCCTCCCGCCGGACAAAAGAGGAAGCAGGTAACCGAGTGCAGCGGTTACTGTTTTTTAATATAGTCAATTGAAATTAAAAGAAATCCATACCGCCATTCTTATACACCCTAAATGGCGGCACGCAAACCCACCCTTCAAAAAAGAAGAAAAAGGTCGTCTGAAACATGAACCCCCAAGACAAACGCTGGCAAATCCACCGCCATCTCGCCCAAGACACCGACGAGCGGCTGCAAATCGTCCGCAACGCGCCCAAGCGCGTCCTGCTGGTCGGTGCGGACGCGGACATCAGCCGCAGCCTGCTTGCCGCGCGTTATCCGAACGCGGTATTCGAAGAATACGACCCGCGCGCCGACTTCCTTCAAACCGCCGCAGCCGCGCGCAAAAGCGGTTTTTGGCAAAAGCTCACCGGCAAAACCGTCCCGCAACACTGCCAAGCCCTAACCGACCCGCTGCCCGAAGCCGCTGCCGATATGTTGTGGGCGAACCTCAGCCTGCCCCGCGCGGACGAAATCCTGCCCGTCCTGAAAAACTGGGCAAACGCCTTGAAAACAGACGGTTTATTATTCTTCACCCATTTCGGACGCGACAGCCTGACCGAGCTGACAGGTCGTCTGAAAAGCGCGGGGATAGCGTGTGAAACGCCGACCTTAATCGATATGCACGACCTCGGCGACATGCTTGCCGACAACGGTTTCTACGACCCCGTGACCGATACCGCCAAGCTCGAATTGAGTTACCGCAAGGCGGCGACGTTCCGGCAGGACATGGAAACCTTAGGGCTATGGCACGCCTTGAAATTCAGCGATGACAAAGCGGCTGAAGCGTTTGTGGATAAGATTTTCGAAACCGAAGGCGGTCTGACCGTCACGCTCGAAACCGTGTACGGCCATGCCGTGAAAAAATTGACGCTGCCCGAGGGGGAAAATGTGGTGCGGTTTTATCCGAAAGACTGAACGGTTTAGCGGAATAAATGAAAGGTCGTCTGAAAACTTGAAAATCAGGTTT
>NZ_KV794923.1:13625-21456 GCF_001808875.1 Neisseria sp. HMSC064E01 | reverse complement strand
TCTGAAAACTTGAAAATCAGGTTTTCAGACGATCTTTTTACGCTGTGGCAATCCTGTTGCCTTTCCATTTCCGTCCAATTCCCGATCGGACAGATTGCTCAATTCGACTCATGCGTTCTGCTTCAATCCACGCTAAAGCCGACAAAAAAGGTCGTCTGAAACCCAAAATCCGGTTTCAGACGACCTCTTTTCAAACCCGTATCCCTCAATAAAGCTCTAACGGTACTTCCAACAATGTCTGCGCGTTTTCAATCTGCGCGGCGCAGGCGTACACCTGTGGCAGGACGTGGGCGCAATAGACGCGGGCGTTGTGTTGCTGGGCGGCGTAGAAACCGCTGCCGAAGCCGTCGGCGTCTTCCGCTTGGGCGGATTCGGCGGCAAGGTAGGCACGGGCAAGTCCGATGGCACCGAGCGTCAGCCCCATTTGTTGTAGGTAGGCGTTGGACGCGGCGGCGGCGAGGGCGGGACGGTCGGCGTATCCGACCATGCGGGCGGTGCTTTGTTCCGCCGTTTCAATGGCTTGCGCCAGTTGCTGCGCGGCGGCGGGTTCGACTGCGGCGAGTTTGTCCGCCAGCCCTTTGCCTTCGGCGAGCAGCTTCAAGGGCAGCGCGCCGTTTTTGCCGGTGGTTTTGCGTCCTGCCAAATCGGCGGCCTGTATGCCGTTGGTGCCTTCGTAAATCGGCGTAATCCGCACGTCGCGCAGGTATTGCGCCACGCCGCTTTCTTCGACGTAGCCCGCGCCGCCGTAAATCTGGACGGCGAGGTTGGTCAGGACGACGCCGTTGTCGGTCGGCCAGGCTTTGACGATGGGAATCAGGAAATCCAGTTCGCGCTCCGCTTCTTTGCGCAATACGTTGTCGGGGCAGGCGGCGGCAAAATCGGTCAGGGCGGCGGCACGCAGATAGAGGGCGCGTTGGGCGGCGAGCGTTGCCTTTTGTATCAACAACATACGGCGCACGTCGGGATGGCGGATAATCGCTACGTCGTCTGAACCGTCCGCCTCGTCGCGTCCCTGCACGCGCTCTTTCGCATAGGCGAGTGCGTTTTGGTAGGCGCGTTCGGCGACGGCGTGGCCTTCGATGCCGACGTTCAGCCGCGCGGTTTTCATCATGGTAAACATATACGCCAAACCCTTGCCCGCCCTGCCGACCAGATAGCCTTCGGCGTTGTCGAACTCCATCGTACAGGTCGGGCTGGCGTGTATGCCGAGCTTGTGTTCGATGCCGATGGCGCGCACGCCGTTGCGTCCGCCCAAGCTGCCGTCCGCGTTCACCAAATATTTCGGCACGATAAACATCGACACGCCCTGCACGCCCGGCGCGGCATCGGGCAGGCGCGCGAGCACCAGATGGACGATGTTTTCCGTCATTTCCTGATCGCCCCAAGTGATGAAGATTTTCTGACCGCTGAGGGCATACGCACCGTTTTCCTTCGGTACGGCGCGGGTGGCGATATGGTTCAAATCCGAACCCGCCTGCGGTTCGCTCAAATTCATCGTTCCCGCCCATTCGCCGCTGCACATTTTCGGCAGGTAGGTCTGTTTCTGCTCCTCGCTGCCATGTTTGAACAGCGCGTCCACCGCCCCCAGCGTCAGCATCGGCATCAGCGACAGGGCGAGGTTGGCGGCGCACCACATCTCTTCACACGCCGCCGACACGACCGCCGGCAGCCCCTGTCCGCCAAACTCCGCCGGCGCGCGCAAACCCGCCCAGCCCGCTTCGCAGAAATCATAGTAGGCACGCGCCAAATCGGGATGGGTGGTAATCAGGTCGTCTGAAAAACCCGCGCCGTAGAGGTCGCCGGTGCGGTTGGTGTCCGCCCATTGTTCCGAGGCAAACCGCGCCGCTTCGTCCAGCACCGCATCCACCGTTTCCGCATCCAAACCTTCCGCATGGGGCAGTTGCAGGATTTCGTCCAACCTGCCGTGCACGCGGATGCCGAAACGCAATTCGTTTACAGGGGCCGTGTAGCTCATGGAATCTCTCCGAAGTGAATGATTTGAAATGGATTTAGGATAAATTGGTATAGTTATACTAATCCTAAACCACAGGTTTGCAAAGCGCAGGTTTTCAGACGACCTCGGGCAAGTTATAGTGGATTAACTTTAAATCAGGACAAGGCGACGAAGCCGCAGATAGTACATCAGGACAAGGCGATGAAGCCGCAGATAGTACAGATAGTACGGAACCGATTCACTTGGTGCTTTAAGCACCTTAGAGAATCGTTCTCTTTGAGCTAAGGCGAGGCAACGCCGTACTGGTTTAAAGTTAATCCACTATACAAGGCTATCCTTTTATTTTTAAAAAAATTATTTCAAATCAGGCAGCATGGGCGGAGCGCAGCAGGTTTGAGCGCGGTCAAAGTCGTCAAAGGTCGTCTGAAAAAGATTTTGAACTTTTCAGACGACCTTTTTAAGAAAACAAATTTTCCGGGAATCAGCCCTTCAACCAACTTTATCAGGGTATTGATTCTTAAGCCAACCGATGACAAGTTATCGTCTATTCAAAACAATTGGCGCGACTTCTTCCATTTATCGTAATACATAAAACCCATTTGATCGATTTTCCACTCCCCACCTTCCAAAACCAGCGTATAGGTTTTCTTTTCCCCATCTTCCAACACATCTATTTCGTATTTTTTATCACTGATTTTCCGTTCAGCTGTAATGGTTTGGTTATATTCTGGCGGCATCTGAAAAGAAGGAGCTTCTTGTCTAGCTTGCCTTAAAGATAAAGCTTTTTTAGATAAAAATTGGTGATGTATTTTTTTGATTTCATCAGATCTTTTTTTGCTGTTTTCATCTTCATCAATTTCAAAAAAAGTACCTTCATCCAAACTTTTTTGAGTAAGCCCTCCCCAATACAATTCATAATCTTTCATTTGTTGAATGAACTCAGCTAATGTTTCATGCGCAGTTTTCATATTACGAATTTCCTTTAAAGTGTTCTAAATTGCATTTTACTCATTTTCTATAAAAAGGTCGTCTGAAACGCTTATCCGTGTTTCAGACGACCTTTCGCTTTCAGTATTTAAAAAAACGGATTGTGCCGTTTTTCATGCCCGATGTCGGTCATCCTGCCGTGTCCCGCGATGACGCGCGTGTCTTCGGGCAGGACGAACAATTTGGTGCGGATATTATGGATGAGGTCGGCGTGGTTGCCGCGTGGGAAGTCGGTTCTGCCTATGGTTTCGTAAAACAATACGTCGCCCGCGATGAGCAGCCCTGCTTCGGCGCAGTAGAAAACGACGTGGCCGGGCGTGTGGCCGGGGATGTGCAGGACTTGGAAGGCGTGGCTGCCGACCTTGAGCGTTTCGCCTTCGGTCAGCCAGCGGGTCGGCTTAAACGCGGGGGAAACGGGAAAACCGTATTGGGCGGTCGTGTCGGGCAGGGCTTGCAGCAGGAATTCATCGTCTGCATGAGGGCCGATGACGGGGACGGGGCGGTGTTCGCGCAATTCCACCACGCCGCCGGCATGGTCGAGATGGCCGTGGGTCAGCCAAATGGCGGTCAGGGTGAGGTTTTTCGCGTCCAGCTCTTGCAGGAGGTAGGAAACGTCGCCGCCGACATCGGTCAGGACGGCTTCACGGGTTTCGTCATCCCACAATAGGGTGCAGTTTTGGCGGAAAGGGGTAACGGCAATGATTTCGGCTTGAAGTGCCATGAGGTGGGATTCCTTGGGTAGTGGTTGGACGGAGCGGATATTTTCAGACGACCTTCGGTCTGCTTATGCGGTATCATTATTATATTTGAAATAATCACTCACATTACAGGAACATTTATGAGAACTTCAATGCAGGGCATGATACCGATTTTTGCCGCTTTTTTCATCCAAACGGCGCTCGGCGCGGATTTGATGCTGGCGCAGGAATACAAAGACCAAGACATTACAGGCTGGGCGATGAGCGAAAAGTTAGACGGCGTGCGCGCGTATTGGGACGGGCGGCAACTGGTCAGCAGGCAGGGCTACGCGTTCACACCGCCCAAAGGTTTTACCGCGCAGTTCCCGCCGTATCCGCTCGACGGCGAGCTGTATAGCGGACGCGGGCAGTTTGAACAGATTTCCGCCGCCGTACGCTCGTCTTCCGGCGACTGGCGCGGCATCCGACTTCATGTTTTCGATGTACCCAAAGCGCAGGGCAATCTCTACCAGCGCCTCGCCGTCGCAACGCAATGGCTGAAAACGCATCCGAACGCGCCCATCACCATCATCCCGCAAACCAAAGTCCGCGACCGGCAGCACGCGATGGATTTTTTAAAACAAATCGAAGCACAGGGCGGCGAAGGCGTGATGCTGCGCCAGCCCGAATCGCGTTACAGCGGCGGCAGAAGCAGCCAATTACTCAAGCTGAAAAGCCAATACGACGACGAATGCACGGTAACGCGGCATTATGAAGGCAAAGGGCGCAACGCCGGACGGCTGGGCGCGGTCGGCTGCAAAAACCAACACGGCGAATTCCGCATCGGCAGCGGCTTCAAAGACAAAGACCGCGACAACCCGCCCAAAATCGGCGCGGTCATCACATACCGCTACCGCGGCTTCACACAAAAAGGCACACCGAAATTTGCCACGTTTGTTCGGGTCAGGACGGACAGGTAAGAGCGGATGATTGGAAGGTCGTCTGAAAACCGTATTTTTAGGTTTTCAGACGACCTTTTCACAAGTTTGACGGATACTGAATCGGTTTTCTGCTTTGGCGGAGAAAAGGAAGGCTTCGGTATATATGGTGTACAATTTTCGTCTGATTGGTTTTTAATGGATTGGTTTGATAGAGGGATAGATATGGATGTTAATGGTTTGATTGATGAAAGCAGCGAATTATTTAATGAGAAACAATACGATGAAGCGATTGAAATACTACATCAGGCTTGGGATGAGATTATAGATAAAAGCACTCAGATTACTGAGCAAATTGAGATTCAAGCTTGGTTTGGCCGTTGTTATTTCGCACAGGCAGAGAAAGCCAAGGATACGGATAAGTCAGATGAATTGTTCAAACTAGCCGTTGAACACTATCGGCAAAGGTTGAAACTTGCCAAGCAACTGACAGATAAACAAGATATTGTTGATGAACAAATCGATGTCCAATTTTGGCTTGGTCGTCATTATCTTGCGTATGCCGCTAGAATCAAAGATGCAAATAAAGCAGGAGAACTGTTTGGACAGTCTGTTAAACACTATGAGAAATGGCTGACATTTACCAAGCAACTGAAAAATAAACACAATCGTATTTGGCAACAAACTGCTGCTCAATCTTGGCTTGTCCGTTGTTATGTTGAACAAGCTAGGAAAACTAAGAATACTGGCGAAATAAACGCCCTATTCGGGCGAGCCATTAAACACAACGAAAAAAGATTACAACTTGCCGAGCAACTGGAAGATAAACAAGACGACAGTATTCAGGAACAAATCGATGCCCTATCTTGGTTTTGCGGTTGTTATTTGGAGCAAGCTATAAAAACCAAGGATATGAACGAGGCAGCCAAACTGTTCAGACAAGCCACTGCATTTGCCAAACGAAATTTACGGCTTGCCAGACAATTGGAAAATGAACAAATCCGCATTCAACAACAAATATTTGCTCGATTTGGGCTTGGCCGTTGTTATATAGAGCGGGTTAAGAGAATTAAAAATACAGATAAAGCGGAAGCACTTTTCAAGAAACAAGCCGGTAAATATCTTTTGACTGCTGATAGACAATTATCACAATTAAGTGATGAAGCAAAAAAAAGAATAGAAAAAAGAATCCATCAAAGTTTAAGAGATGTCGCTTATCTCAATGAAGATTGGCATTCCTATTTTGAAAAGAAAAAACAAGAAATTCAGGAATCGCTTTTCCAAGGGGAAACTTCACAACCGCAAGACGCTGTTGCAACCGTATTGGCGGTTCTCCATATCACGCCGATAGAGTTGGGTTTTACCCCAATGGCGCATTACACTTCGCCCCATGTATGCCATATATTATTCAGCATCGGCGGCAACGAAACCGCCAGTCCGATGCGGCTCGGCAGCTCGACCTATATGAACGACCCGTCCGAAGGAAAGGGGCTGCTGGACTTGCTGAACCAGCAGGATTTGGAGTTGGAAAACAAAACGGATGGCGTGTCCCACAATGCCTTTTTTACCTGCTTCTCCAGTCGCGTCAATGACTTGAACCAGTTTCGCCTGTATGGCAAAGAAGACGGCGTGGAGGCTTCGGGCTGCTGTCTGGTGTTCAATAAAAACGGGGATTGGCTGATAGAAGCGGATGTTTCCGTCCCATTCAGCAGCCTATCCAAAAAGTCAGGGAAAGATTCAGACGACCTGCCGGAAGACGGTTTTTGGAATGATGAATACGAAAAGCTGCCGCTTTATCAAGTTGCCTATATCGCGTACAAAGATGAATATATTGCGGAAAGGAAATGCGGGATATGGCTTTCTGCTCCGAATAAGGCTTTCAATCTTCATCAAAATTTAGCAAAAGAAAATCTGGGTTCGTCCATTCGATTCACGTTAAATACAAATATCAGTCGGTTCGGCATCCGCCTGAAACCCGTCGGAAATGAAGAATGGCATCAGTTCCGCTTGGAAAAATTAAAAGAAGCGTTGGAAGAGCTTATCGGGTTTTTCAAGGACAAATCCGCCGTCAGCGACGACGATAAAGAAGCCTTGGAATACATCCGCTATCTATTTAAAGACTTCGCCTTCCGCGACGAAGAAGAGTTCCGCCTGCTGGTCATCAAGCCGATCGATTCGGAGGAAATCGAATATTGCGAGCAGACCCAATCCGTCTATATTCCTTATGCCGATATACGGAATCTGGCGGACGAAGTGATTTTGGGTACGAATTACGAAAAAACCGGCAATCAACGCAAGGCGGAAGTGTTCCGCTATCAGATGAAGCAAAAATGCCCCGACGTCAAAGTCTCCCGCTCGACGCTGCCGATTAATCCGCCGAATAAGTAGATGGGTTTGCGCGGCAATGCCGAACCGGCCGTAGGTCGGATACTTGTATCCGAAAAAAACCTGCCATCTCAAGAGCCGTCGGATTCGAGAATCCGACCTACTGAAACTAAGCTAGTTCGGCGCATTCTGCCAACGCCCGCCACGTGGGCTTTGTTTGCGAAAATGGTTTTCCAAGTTCACAAAACGGCAAAACAGGGCAAGGCTGCGGCGGGATTTCAGACGACCTCAGCGCGATTTGGGTTTATAATTTCTTTTTTCTCAACTGATTTTCCCTGTTTACCATGATCGATTTAGAAACCAAACGCCTTGAAACCCAAGCCATGCTTGATAATGCCGAGCTTTTGTTCGACCAAGACCAATGCCGTGCCGCGCTGCAAAAAGTGGCGGACGAGATTACGCGCGACTTGGGGGACAAATATCCGCTTCTGCTGCCTGTGATGGGTGGGGCGGTGGTGTTTACGGGGCAGTTGCTGCCGTTGTTGCGCTTTCCGTTGGACTTTGATTATGTTCATGTTTCCCGTTACGGCGACAAGCTGGCGGGCGGTGCGTTCAACTGGAAACGTATGCCCGATCCGGAGCAGATTCGGGGCCGCCATGTGGTTGTGTTGGACGATATTTTGGACGAGGGACACACGATGTCGGCGATTCAGTCCAAGCTCTTGGAAATGGGCGCGACGAGCTGCCGTGCGGCTGTGTTTGCCAACAAGTTGATCGACAAGGAAAAACCGATCAAGGCGGATTATGTCGGGCTTGATGTTCCCAACCGCTACGTCTTCGGCTACGGTATGGACGCGGCGGGCTGCTGGCGCAATTTGGGCGAGATTTACGCGCTCAACCAAGGCTGATGCGGAATAAAAAAGGTCGTCTGAAAACCTTTTCAGACGACC
>NZ_KV794923.1:10669-13525 GCF_001808875.1 Neisseria sp. HMSC064E01 | reverse complement strand
AAAGGTCGTCTGAAAACCTTTTCAGACGACCTTTGTGCCACCATATCGCGCTATGTGGCGGGTGAATGGACGTTATAGTGGATTAACAAAAATCAGGACAAGGCGACGAAGCCGCAGAAAGTACAGATAGTACGGAACCGATTCACTTGGTGCTTTAAGCACCTTAGAGAATCGTTCTCTTTGAGCTAAGGCGAGGCAACGCCGTACTGGTTTAAAGTTAATCCACTATACTTTCGCCCACACCGGCCGAATAAAATATCATCAGGGAACACATCATGATCAACCTTTTAATCATTACCCACGAGGCAGTAGGCGAAGCCTACCGCAGCCTGACCCATCATTTCTTCCCCACGGGAATGCCGGAAAACATCCGCATCCTCGGCGTAGAGCCTGACGAAGACCAAACCGACATCATCAACAATGCCATCGCCGCGCTGCAAGAGTTTCCTGAAAACCACGGCGTATTGATTATGACCGACATCTTCGGCGCGACGCCGTGCAACGCCGCGCGCAGGCTGGTTCGTGCGGGCAAATCCGCCATCCTGACCGGACTGAACGCGCCGATGATGATTAAAGCGACCCAATATTCGCCCATGGCGGAAGACCTCGCCGCCTTTACTGAAACGGTCAGGGAAGCCGCCGTCAAAGGCATTTTCGCCATCACTGCCGAACCGGAAGATTTGGTGTGCAAACAGCACGCCGAAGCCGTCTAACCCAACCACACGTTTTCAGACGACCCCGCTCACCCGAAAGCCGAACATGCAAAAACAACAAATCGAAATCATCAACAAACTCGGACTCCACGCCCGCGCTTCCAGCAAATTCACCCAAACCGCGTCTCAGTTTCAAAGCGAAGTCTGGGTAACGAAAAACGGAAGCCGCGTTAACGGCAAAAGCATCATGGGCTTAATGATGCTCGCCGCCGCCAAAGGCACGGTCATCGAGCTGGAAACCGACGGCTTGGACGAAGTCGCCGCCATGAAGGCATTGACTGATTTAATCAACGACTACTTCGGCGAGGGCGAATAATGAGTATCGTGCTGCACGGCGTTGCGGCGGGTAAAGGCATCGCCATCGGACAAGCCCACCTGATTACGCGCGGCACGGCGGAAGTGCCGCAATACGATGTTTCAGACGACCTCATCGATGCCGAAGCCGCCCGTTTCGATGCCGCCATCAAAGCCACGCGCAAAGAATTGGAACAGCTGCGCAGCGCGATTCCCGAAAACGCCCCGACCGAATTGGGCGCGTTCATCTCGCTGCACCTCATGCTGCTGACCGACGTTACCCTCTCGCGCGAACCCGTCGATATTTTAAAAGAACAGAAAATCAACGCCGAATGGGCGTTGAAACAGCAAAGCGACAAGCTCGCTGCCCAGTTCGACAGCATCGAAGACGACTATCTGCGCGAACGCAAACAAGACATGCTGCAAGTCGTCCGCCGCATCCACAACAACCTCGTCGGACAAAGCAACGACTTAAACCTCAACGAAGGCTTGTTTGAAGACACCATCCTGATTGCCCACGACCTCTCGCCCGCCGACACCGTCCTCTTCAAAGAGCAGCGCATCACCGCTTTCGTTACCGACGTCGGCGGCCCAACCAGCCACACCGCCATCTTAGGCCGCAGCCTCGACATCCCTTCCGTCATCGGGCTGCACAACGCCCGTAGGCTCATTACCGAAAACGAAACCGTTATCGTCGACGGCATCAACGGCGTCCTTATCATCGATCCGGACGAAGTCGTCCTCAACGAATACCGCCGCCTCGCCCGCGAATACCGCCTCCACAAGCGCGAACTCAACAAGCTCAAAAAAACCGCCGCCACCACCGCCGACGGCATCAACATCGAGCTGCTCGCCAACATCGAATCCGCCGAAGACATCAAAGCCCTGCACAACTTCGGCGCAGACGGCGTCGGACTTTTCCGCAGCGAATTCCTCTATCTCAACCGCGACACCATGCCGTCTGAAGACGAGCAGTACGAAGTGTACAGCGCGATTGTGAAAAAAATGAAAGGCAAAAGCATCACCATCCGCACCGTTGATTTGGGCGTGGACAAAAACCCACGCTGGTTCGGTCAAAATTCCACCCCCAACGGCAGCCTCAACCCCGCGCTCGGACTTCCCGGCATCCGCCTGTGCCTCGCCGAACCCGTCATGTTCCGCACCCAAATGCGCGCTATCCTCCGCGCCGCCGCCCACGGTCCCGTCCGCATGATGTGGCCGATGATTACCTCCTTGTCCGAAGTGCGCCAATGCCTTATCCACCTCGACACCGCCCAACGCCAGCTCGCCGAACGCGGCGAAACCTTCGGCACGGTCAGCGTCGGCTGCATGATTGAAATCCCTTCCGCCGCCATGACCGTCGGCAGCATCCTGAAACTGACCGACTTCATCTCCATCGGCACCAACGACCTAATCCAATACATCTTGTCGGTTGACCGCGGCGACGACAGCGTCAGCCACCTCTACCAGCCAGGCCATCCCGCCGTGTTGAAAACCATCCAGCACATCATCCGCACCGCCAACCGCATGGAAAAAAGCGTCTCCATATGTGGCGAAATGGCAGGCGACACCACCTACACGCGGATGCTGCTGGGCATGGGGCTGCGCCGATTCTCCATGAACCCCAACAACCTGCTCCCCGTCAAAAACATCATCCTGCACAGCAACACCGCCCTGCTCGAAACCGAAACCGCCAAAATCCTCCGCAGCGAAGACTCGGAAAAAACCGAAAAGCTGTTGAAATTACTCAACAGCGCGGAACACGAAGAAGAGCGGCCGGAAGAAGACAGCCCGATAGCGCAGGCGTAAACAAGGTTTCTATAGTGGATTAACTAAATCAGGACAAGGC
>NZ_KV794923.1:0-10569 GCF_001808875.1 Neisseria sp. HMSC064E01 | reverse complement strand
ACGCCGTAATGGTTTAAAGTTAATCCACTATAGAAACCAAAAGGTCGTCTGAAAACCAACTGCGGTTTTCAGACGACCTTTTTATATCAACACGACAAATTATTTAGCAGCGTCTTTCATTTTGTCCGCAGCTTCTTGAGTGGCATCAGCAGCTTTGTTCAAAGAATCTTTGGCTGCATCGGTAGCCGCTTCTTTGGCTTTACCGGCCGCTTCTTTAGTTTCGGTAACGGCTTTATCTGCCGCTTCTTTTACATCGGTAGCTGCTTTGTCGGCAGCTTCTTTAGTTTCAGTCATGGCTTTATCGGCAGTTTCTTTTGCATCAGCCGCAGCGTCTTTGACTTTATCTTTCGCTTCTTGAGCGGCAGAGGCAGCAGAATCAGCGGCAGAAGCTGCGGTATTTTTAACATCGGACGCAACGGCTTGTGCCGCTTCCTTAGTTTCTTGCTTGGTCTCTTGGGAACAAGCCGCCAAAGCAGCCGCCATCATTGCGGCAATCAGTAATTTTTTCATGTCCTATCCTTCTTGAGTTTTTTGGTTAAGATTTTGGTTAAAACACTGTTTTAGATAAACAGCTGGAAAAATTGTAACACATATCATATTAATAATCTCTTCTATAAGATGATAAATGCCAATCTAAGTTCTGTTTTGTTCCAAAAAAATACAGAAAAACATTGACACGGCCCGGCTGTTTCTATAAAATTCACAGCTTATCGGGTCGTTAGCTCAGTCGGTAGAGCAGCGGACTTTTAATCCGTTGGTCGAGCGTTCGAATCGCTCACGACCCACCAAATTTAAAAAGCTGAGTTGAAAAACTCAGCTTTTTTATTGCCTTTCGTACTTACGCAAGAATCCCAATGCTGAAATCCAAGCTGCGCCATCGTTAATCAAAGAAACAGGTCGTCTGAAAACGGGATGATGTTTCAGACGAGCTTCCATCAATCTTCTGTGTAGCGATGGAATTAAGTTCAAATCAGGATAATGAGAAGCAACGCCGTACCGGTTTCAACTTAATCCGTCATATCATTTCTAATCAAAACGAACCCGAACCATCCCTGCTTTTAGCCGTAGTCCACCATAGAAAAACGCACCTTATTACAAGGTGCGTTTTGATCATCTATACGGTTTAGAATTTACCGCCAGATTCATTAACCATGTAGTTAACCGCAGCTTTCACTTCGTCGTCGCTCAAACCTGCGTTGCCGCCTTTTGCCGGCATGGTGTTGAAGCCTTCGAGTGCGTGTTTGTACACGGTGTCTTTACCTTGTTTGATACGCGGAGCCCAGTCGTCATTTTTACCGACAACCGGAGCGCCCGGGATAGTACCGCCGTGGCACATTTTACAGTTGGCTTCGAAAACGGCTTTTCCGTCCACTTTGGCAGAAGAAGCATCTTGTTTCGCGTCTGCAGGCGCAGCTTCTGTTTTCTCGGCCGGTTTGGCTTCAGAGGCAGCTTCTTTTACTTCTGATGCGGCTTTGGCAGCAGTATCTTCTACTTTGCTTGCCGCTGCTTGAGCAGCAGAGGCAACGGTATCGGTAGCAGAAGCCGCAGCGTCTTTAACATCGGAGGCAACGGCGGTAGCCGCTTCCTTGGTTTCCTGTTTAGCCTCTTGAGAACAAGCTGTCAATGCAGCCATCATCATCGCAGCAATTAGTAATTTGTTCATGTCCTATCCTTCTTAAATTTTTTTGGTTAAGGTACTGTTTATTAAACAGCTAAAAAAATTTTAACACATATAATATGAATGTTTTTACTCATGTAGCGGGTTGTAGTAATAAATATTGGCATAAATCATATTTTGTGCTGAAAAAAGACAAAAAATGTTGACATCGCACGACCATTCCTATAAAACCGCCAGCTTATTGGGCAGTTTTAACCGCGTCTGTCGTACCTTTAAATCCGCCCATATCCCGCCAAATTTCAAAAGCCGAGTTTAAAAACCCGGCTTTTTTATGGGTGTTCCGTTTCATAGAAAATTCATCTTCAACCGCGATCAATCCGTGTTTCCTCTTAATGATAAAAGGTCGTCTGAAACCTACATCAGGTTTCAGACGACCTTTTTACCTTATCCGGCAGCCTCAAAAAATCTTTTTCATGGCTTTATGGATGAGGTCGAGTTGTTTTTTATATTCGCGGCAATGGGGGCATATCAGCAGGTGGCTGCCCAGAAAAATGCGTTCTGGAACGGTCAGGCGGGTTTCGTCCTGTTTTTTGGAGAGCAGGTAGGCGGTTTTGCGGCATTTGTTCATTGTGGTTTCCTAACAGGGTTAACCGGCATGTCCTGCATTGCCGAACCATTTGATTTGCAGGCATTGGCGCAGGGTTTCGCGGGCGCGGTGCATGATGGTGTAGTAGTTGGACGTGCTGATGCCGCATTGCTCACGGATTTCGTCGGACGAGAAGCCGAGGATTTCTTTCATGGTAAACACGCGGGCAGTGTTTTCCGGCATTTGGTAGAGGCAGGTTTGCAGGATTTCACGAAACTCTTTGTTGTCCAACGTTTTTTCGGGCGAGGCCCAAGTTTGCGGATGGCCGTCCGTCGTCCAATGTCCGTCTGATGCAAACCGTTCTTCAAAGATTTCGTCCAACATTTCTTCCGCAGGCGTGGCGAATACTTCGCGCTGCCGTCCGATTTGGCGCAGGCAGTCGGTGATTTTGTTTTTCAGAATGGCAAACAACCAACTGCCCACTTGTGCATCACCTTTAAAACCTTCGGCAGCGCGGTAGGCGGAAAGCATGGTTTCCTGCACAAGGTCTTCCGCCAAATCGGGGCGGTCGGGCAACTGGATGCGGGCGAAACGCAGGAGCAGCTTGCGGGATTCGGCAAGTTCGGCGTCAGTCAATTCGGGGAGGGACATAATGTATCAGCATTGAATGAATTATTGCTATGAGCTTCTGATTTTACGCTGATACTGAGCATGTGTGTCATCAAATACATAAACGATTACGTAGCTTTTTGTTTTTCGTTAACCGGCTGCGTGCATTTTCAGACGACCTGCCAAGCCTTTTAGCGGGTCTTTACCCCCAATATAAAAAAGGTCGTCTGAAAACAGTAAAGGCCGCCGACATTTCGATTTCTGCCTGTCTCTGTGCCGTTTCCTTCGGGAAGGGGGTACGATAGTGCGCTTTTATAGGAATTTCCTGCCCACTACGTCAATTCGATCATTTCAGACGACCTCGGCTGATGCGGCAACCAAAATGCCTTGTTCCAGCCAGTCCGACCATTTTTGCGTTAAGGCATCCTGCCAGCCGTTTTCAGACGACATAAACTCTGCCAGCATGGTTTGCAGGCCGTTCAGGGAGGTGGGCGTGTCTGCCAACGTTTCCAGCAATAATGCGTCGAAATCGTCGAGGATTTGGTACATCACGTCGTCTTCGCTGTCTCGCCACACCAAAACGGCGGTTTCCACCGCCTGCAATTCGTCGGTAACATCATACTGATAACGGCGCACAAAGGTAGCAGGAGAAAGGGTATACGCCAAATCGTCTGAATCGGCGGGCGGGGTTTGGCTGTCGGTTTGTGCGACTTCGGCGAGCAGTTGGGTGTGTTCGAAGTCCATCAGTGCCAAGAGGTCGTCTGAAAGCGGCAAGCTTTGGCAGTATTGGAGGAACTCGCCGGCAATTTCTTGAAAATAAGGGGTTTGGGCGCGCGCGTCTCGGATGAAGCCTTCTTTCAGACGACCCCATTCTTCGCTGTCGAGATATTGCGGCGTTTCGGTATAACAGCGGTCAATGAAGCTGTGGATATTGTTGCGTATCAGGCGGATATAGACGTTCAATCGGTCTTGCGGCAGTCCGGCGGCGGCTTCGCTCTCGCGTATGGCTTGGGCGAAACGGTGTTGGTATTGGGCGGAGGTTTCAGGCTGCACGGCGGTATTCCTTTCCGGCGCGCGTTTGATATTCGGCGATTTTGGCGACTTCGGCTTCGAGTTCGGCAAAAGGCGGGAAATTGAAATCACGTTCCAACAGGGTGGGCGGGATAGTCGGCAGCTTGGTGTAGGCGAGTTCGAGCAAGTCCCAAACGGTCGGTAAAACTGCCGCACCGTGGGTATCAATCAATAATTCGGGCGTTTCGACGTCGTGTCCGGCGATGTGGATGTAGCACACGCGCTCTGCGTCAACGTTTTCCAAAAAGGCTTCGGGCGACAACAGTCCGTGGTTGACGGCGTTGACGTAGATATTGTTCACATCGAGATGAATGCCGCAGTCGGCTTCGCGGGCAACGGCGTTGAGGAACTCGACTTCGTTCATTTCGGCAAGCGGGGAATGCAGGTAGTAGGAGGTGTTTTCTACGGCGATGCGGCAGCCCAATCGGTCTTGCACTTCGCGGATACGCCGCGCGGTATGCCGCACCATCTCTTCGGTGAAGGGCAGCGGCAACAGGTCGTAGAGATGACCGCCGTCATGGCAGTAGCTCAAATGGTCGGAGAAAAACGTGCAATCGTAGCGGCGCATCATTTCTTTGATGCCGTCTATCAAGGCAGTATCCAGCGGGGCTTGTCCGCCCAGCGACATGGATAATCCGTGCAACGCCAGCGGCAGCCGTTCCGCCACGCGGTCAAACTGTTTGCGGGCCCTGCCGCCCATTTTCAGCCAGTTTTCGGGTGCGGCTTCGATAAAGCGTATTGGGCTGTCGTCTGAAAGCGAGAGGAAGTCTTCCGCCAAGTCCCGGCGGTAGCCTAAGCCTGCGTGTTGAATCATGATGTTGCTCCGTTTTGGATGGTGTTCCAACGGTTTTGGTACGAAATTGCTGTAAAAATCAGATAAAAAGCCGCATTTATCAAGAAAATGCGGCTTTTTGTTTCAAATTACAGGGAACCGCATTTGCCTTCGCCGCATTTGCCTTCAACTGCTTTAGCTTTGGCTTTTGCTGCTTTGGCGTTTTTAGCGGGGGCTTTTTTTACGGTTGAAGCGCATTTGCCTTCGCCTGCTTTAGAAGCAGCGCCGCCGCATGAACCTTCAGCAGCTTTAGCCGCACCGCAAGAGCCTTGGGCAGATTTTTGAACGCCTGCTTTGCTGCTTACCGGTTTGTCAGAAGCAACAACGCCGGCGGCCAAAGACAAAGACAAAGCACCTGCAAGGGCAGCGGCTACATTTTTTTTCATATTGATTTCCTTTTTAAAGTATCAAGTTAAACAGATTAAGAATTTGAGTTGGCGCGTTTAAAGTCCGCTCCCCGACCTTTTTCATTGATTTCCGACGCGGCATTTCGGGCAAAAACGTTTTTTCAACAGTGCATCCAGCGATAAACAGCCCGCGCCTTGCAGCAGAATCGGGATTAAAACCACGATGTAAATCAAAGCCATTTTATAGCCGTTGTTGCAGACATTATAACCCGCACCGGCATGAACTGCCGCCCACGCCACCCCCGTTACAATGATCAATCCCAAGGCGGACAGGCGGGTCGCCAATCCTAAAAGTAGCAAAACCGGAAAAACCAGCTCCGCCCACATCGCCAAGTTCCAATTCACGCTGTCGGGCAGCAGATAGAACGGAAAGGGGAATTGGTCGTTAATTTCGGCAAACCAGTTTTTGCCGTTAAATTTCTGCGTGCCCGCTTCCCAAAATTCGTAAGCGACAAACAGGCGCAAAGTCAACAAACCTAAAGCTGATTGCCACGGGGCTGTGATATTCGTTTTCATGATAACCGTTTCATAAAATCATTTCATGCCCGATTAGACGTGGTAGCTTAAAAATGCTTACAAGCCAATTGAAAAAATTTTGTTTGTTATTGTTTTATAACGATATTAATATTCAGAAGATCGTCTGAAAACAGGTTTTCAAAGTTTCAGACGACCTTTTTCTTTTAGCGCATTGCTCCTTCATCATACGGCAAAAGAAAGAAGGCCGGTAAGCATGTTCATAAAAAATTCAACTCAAAATATACCCGCTTCGCCGTTCCCGTAAAGACGGAATAAAGCTGTTTTATGTTTAAATATCCGGCGAAAGGCCTGCCTCCAAACCGCTTACCGAATCCGTCTCCCGATATTTCAATCCGTCCAATGCCGCAAAATGCTGCTTGCCGCATTCGATTTTCAGCCGTTCGTTTTCGCGCAGCTTGCCCGCATCTACCCCCGCCTGAATGCCTTTGCCGGTATTTTTGGTTTCTGCAACGAAATACACTTTGTCCTGAACCTGTTTTACCACCGCCCAATCGGGATTGTAGCTGCCCAGCGGGGTCGGGATTTTGAACCAGCCGGGCAGTTTGAAGTAAAACGCCACACCGCCTTCATTTTTCGCATCATAATCCTCGCAATTTTGGGCAAAGGCTTTTTCCGTGCCGGAATCCAAAGGGATATAGTTTTCGTAAATGGTTTTTTGCGGTTTTCCGACTTCGAACGTAAAACCGTTTTCATAAAACTCGATGCCTTCGCGCTCCATGTCTGCCAACAGCTTTTGGTCATACACTTCACCGGTTTGCTCATACTCGATTCCTGCCGCCATCAATGCGTACAGGCTGCGGTTTACCGCTTCGGCGGCAAGGTCGATGAAGCGTTGCGGGTTGCCTGCCACATCTTTCAGACGACCCGACTGTGTGATGATTTCGTACACCGTGCGCCGCGTCAGCCCCGTTTTTCTTTGGATTTCGCCGAGTATGTCCGGAATTTCCCATTGAACGTCCATGTCGCGGCTGTAACTTTTAGTTTCAACCGTTTCGATACCCTTGGTTGATATTTGTTTCAAATGTGCTTTTTGGATGCGGATTTTCGGCTTCTGGATTTCGGGCAGGCCTGCTACTGCCGCCGAAGCCTGTTTAATCAATTCTGCCGTATCGAAGTGCACGCGGTAGCGCGTTTTGTATTTCAACTTGTCCCAAATTACCTGAAATTCGGGGTCGAGCGGAAAATCTTTGCGGAATAGCTGTTTTTTCTTCTTATTGCCGTCCTTGATGTTTTCGGCGGCAAATTTGATACCGCATTCGTCTTCGTATTCCTTTTGCAGGTTGGCGGCAAACGATTCGTAGCTTTCGTTCGGCACTACGGTCAGTATGTTCACCTTTTCATTTTCATCTTCATCGCGCACGCGACGCCCTTCCTGATTGACGGCTATACGCAGCCCGCGCCCGATTTCCTGCCGCTTTTTCAGCGGCGATCGGGTTTCTTTGAGCGTGCAGATTTGGAATACATTGGGGTTGTCCCAGCCTTCTTTCAGCGCAGAATGGGAAAAGATAAAGCGCAGCGGGCTGCCGAAGGAAAGCAGGGTTTCCTTGTCGCGCATAATGAGGCGGTAGGTATCGTTGTCCGCCTGCGTTGTGCCATCGGTGTTTTTCAGACGGCCTTTCTTGTCTTGCGAAAAATAGCCGTCGTGTACGCCCGCCGTATCGGTACTGCCTGCAAGTTCTCGATAGATTTCTTCAAACCAAAGGGCAAACTTGCCTGCTGTTCCGTCTGCCGTACGGTAATTCTCCACGCGGTCGATAAAGAACAGCGACAACACCTTAATTCCCAGCGGATTCAGCCGTTTCTCCTTCGCCAAATGCTCCCTTACCGTTTCGCGGATTTGGTTTTTCATGATTTCATCGCGCACCGCATCGCCATCTCCGCCGCGTGTAATGGTTTTACCGCTTGAGAACGCCAATTCCTGATTCTCGAAATCCATGCCGTCAATGATAAAACCGTGGCGGTAGGCTTCGTTGCCGCCCGATTTTTCAAACAAATCGTCTCCTGATTTGACGGATACCTTTTTCTTCTTGGTTTCCTTTTTATCCTGATAATGAATGTTCAAATCGGCTTTCAGACGGCCTTTGGCCGCCTGCTTTACTTCCAGCAGCTCCGCAAATGCACCGTTCACATCGTTTTCCGCCAATACCGGTAAGACTTCGATCTGCTTTACCAGCTTTAAATTGTATGCCTGCACGGGATTCAGGTTGTAAACCTTGTGGTACGGTTTTTTATGCGTTGCCGAATAGCGCAGGGTAAAAAGCGGATGGAGAGATTCCAAAGCGTTCAGACGGCCTTCCGTTTCCATATTTTGCGGCTCGTCGATGATGACGATAGGACACGTTTCCTGAATAAACTTAATCGGTGCTTCCCCGCTTTCGTTTACCTTATTGATAACGTTTCCGTCTTTTTCAAACGACTGGATGTTGATCACCAAAATCTCGATGTGGTCGTTTACCGCAAAAGCGCGCAAGTCCGACAGCCGGCCGCTTGAATATTCCGAATAACGCATCACCGTCCTGCCGAACACCCTGTCAAAATGCGCCTTCGTAATTTCCAGGCTTTTTAACACGCCTTCGCGTATCGGTACGCTCGGTACGACAATGACAAATTTCTTCCAGCCGTAGAGCTTGTTCAATTCGTAAACCGTTCGCAGATAGACATAGGTTTTGCCCGTCCCCGTTTCCATTTCCAGGGAAAAATTCAGCCCGTGCGCGCCGATTTCCGTTTCAGGCTGTTCGTTTTGCTTTTGTACCGCATTCAAATTCCGGCCTAGCGTTTCCCAATCCAAATCCAAGCCGTTGCCGACAAACCGCCCCGTCCCCTGACTGGTCAAATCAAATGTCCGGGCATGGTTCGGCTGCCCTGCAAAAAGATTCGCAACGGCATTTACCGCATTAAGCTGATAGGGCAGTTCTTCAAATTTCAGTTCCATCGTTTTCTCCCTACACACACTCGAACATCACGCCCGCGTCCTTCATCTGTAATACGGTATTGCTTTTGAGCGCGTCGTCGCCCTCAAACAGCCTGTCCAATGCCGCCACCTTGGCGGGATGCTTCGCCAGCACGGCATCAATCAAACCTTGATTCACACGTTCCAGCAGGAAAGCGTACAGCCCGCCCGTATCCTCGTCTTCCACGAAATATACGTCGTCTGAAAACGAAACCTTGCAAGTCAGCTTCAAGCCCATACGCAGCATCAATTCGTAGAGCAGGTTTTCAGACGACATTTCAGACAGCACGGAATCGATATTCAACAACAATTCGCCTTGCAGGCTTTCGGCATCGGTGTCGGCTGGCTGCCGCCATTGTTTGAAACCGCTTTCGGCAAGTTTGAAGACTTTAAAACCCGTATCTATTTCCGATCCGTCTTGAAGGCCGTCTGAAATCTGCCTGCCCGCGCGGCGGATGCGTTCTTTGGCAATTTCGGCAATCGTGTTGAAACCCGCCTTACGCGCTTCGGATTTTTCGTCGGTTTCTTCGGGGAGCTGGACACAGATGAAACGGCGGCTGCCGCTGTCTTCGGCGTTAAGCTGCATCACGGCGTGGGCGGTAGTGCCGCTGCCGGAGAAGAAGTCCATGACGATGAAATTATTTTCAGGATACATTGAAATAATATGTTTGATGTAATCAATAGATTTAGGATAATCAAATCCCAAATTTTCTGACTTTATCCATTTGGTTGACGACTGTGAATCAAAAAATAAAATAGATCTAGGTAACGATTTTTCATTTTCAAAAAGATAATTTTTTAATCGTGGCATAGTATTTTCATCTTCTCCAAACAAAATATAATTCTTTTCAAGAAGATTTTTCATTTCAGTTGATGAATAAGCCCAGCCACGGACACCCGTCTTACATGGTTCTTTTGTTTTAGGATGCAAAATATCATAATAGTTTTTACTATTCGGTGCAGTTAAATCAGATGCTTGATATAGTCCTTGTTCATCAGCATAAGTGTAATGATCAAATTCATAGAATTTTGGGTATTTAACCAATGATAATAATTCAGAATGAATTTCTTCATGATTTAATCCTCTTTTCAAAAGAGAAGCTGCTATTTTCTTAAATTCATTAATATTACTTTTATGAACAGACCAATCTTCAACTGTCACCAACTTATTCTTTACATAACATAATAAATATTCATGAGAAACAGAAACAAACTTTGAATTATTTTTTGCTGAATTAGAAGCAATCGCAAATTCTGCCACAAAATTCTCTGCCCCAAACACTTCATCGCACAGCAGTTTCAACTGTGCCTGTTCGTTGTCGTCAATGCTGATAAAAATCACGCCGTCTTCGCGCAGCAGGGTTTTCGCCAGATGCAGGCGCGGCAGCATCATGGAGAGCCAGTTGCTGTGGTAATGGCCGCTGTCTTTGCCGTTTTTGCGCCACGCGCCTTGGAATACGCCGTCGCGCTTCAGGTAGCCCGCGTCGTCGGTATCGCCCACGCGTCGGGCGTATTCTTCGCGGCTTTCGGAGAATTTGTCGGGATAAATAAAGGAATCGCTGCCGGTGTTGTAGGGCGGGTCGATGTAGATCATCTTCACGCTGCCGGCGTAGGATTTTTGCAGGATTTTCAGGGCTTCGAGGTTTTCGGCTTCGATAAACACGTTTTGCGTGCCGTCGAAATCTGCGGATTCTTCTTTGCAGGGAACGAGCGTGCGGGAAGTGGGGCTTTGCAGGTTGAGATAGGCGGCGGTTTTGCCCGCCCAATCCAGTTGGTAACGTTCGCCCGCGCCGGCAAGGTTTTCTGCGCCGAGGACGAGTTTGAGTTTCTCAAAGTCGATTTGGCCTTCGCAAAAGACTTCGGGAAAGAGTTGTTTGAGTTTTAATATATTGTTTTGTTTGAAATTATTTTCTAAATCGTGTATAATTTCGGTTCGGTTCGGTTCGGTTCGGTTCGGTT
>NZ_KV794922.1:0-228 GCF_001808875.1 Neisseria sp. HMSC064E01 | reverse complement strand
ACTAGTGTTGCACTTGAAATCCGAATCCAAGGTCGTCTGAAACTTAACTTTCAGACGACCTCTTCCATCCCCAATTTATTTCCCCGTAGCATTCAGAAACCATCCATACAACATTTTTACCGTTTATCATTATCCGTTTGTCTTGCTCGCTTTTTTGATTTATGTTCAAGCTTTCATCATAAATCCTCCAGATCGCCATGACTGCCCGCCAATCCTACCACCTCACCT
>NZ_KV794921.1:0-2632 GCF_001808875.1 Neisseria sp. HMSC064E01 | reverse complement strand
ATGGAGAGCGATATGATGAAAGCCATATCTTTAAATGTTTTCAGGAAGTTGCCATCTTGATTTTCGGATAGCTGCCTATTACCCAAGCAATCCAATATTCTTGGAACAAAATGAATGGTTAACCGAAATGGGGAGACTTTTTAATAAACAATGGCAATTTTACTATCCGCGCAAACAGCTGATTGTTGATTTTAAACCCATCCATGGCTATCTGTCCGCTTTTGCACCGGCTTTCTTGTGATACCGATTTTATAGGCGACCCTGCCATCGTCCATTGTCGTCCCTAGCCTATTTGATATTCGTCTGAACACTTATATAAAAAAATTCCAAATTTCAAAAGGTCGTCTGAAACGCTAGATAAAGCATTTTCAGACGACCTTTGTTCCATTCGAATCAAACACGGATATCAGGTACTTTGTTGAACAAACAATAGAAATTGTCGCTAGTGTAAGCGGCAAGTGTTTCTACGGATTCGCCGCGCAGGTTCGCCACAAATTCGGCGGTGTAGCGGACATAGGAAGGTTCGTTAGGCTTGCCGCGTTTGGGAACCGGAGCGAGAAACGGCGCATCGGTTTCGACCAGCATTCTATCCGCAGGGACGTATTTAGCGGCTTCCTGAATTTGCGGGGCGTTTTTGAAGGTAACAATGCCGGAGAAGGAAATGTATAGCCCCAAATCTAAAGCAGCTTTGGCGAAAGCGGTATCTTCGGTGAAGCAGTGGATAACGCCCGAGTTGGTTTGACCTTCTTTCAGAATCGCCAAAGTATCGGCGGCGGCATCGCGGGTGTGGACAATCACGGGCAAACCGCTTTCATTGGCGGCTTGAATGTGTTCGGCGAAGCGGCGGTGCTGCCATGCCAAATCGCCTTTGCACCAGTAATAATCCAAGCCCGTTTCGCCTATGCCAACGACTTTCGGGTGTTTTACCGCTTCAACCATTTCGGAAACGGTAAATTCTTCGGCTTCTTGGCTGTCGGGGTGGACGCCTATGGTGCAGTAAATCTGTTCATTGGCTTGGGCAATGTCAAAGACTTCGGCGAAACTCTGTTTGCTTACGCTGATGGCAAGCGCCTGTTTGACGCTTTGTTCTGCCATATTGGCGAACACTTCAGGCAGGCGGTTGCTCAAGCCTTCGAAATTGATATGGCAGTGCGAATCGATTAAATGCATGATTTTAAAGCGTGAAGGTAACGCGGTCGCTGCGCAGTTTCGGTCCCAGCTCGCCTTCAATCAGGGTTTTCGCCTGAAGGCAGCTTTCGTGTTCGGAAAATGCCAGTCCGACACCTTTAGGGCGGTGGGCGGAAGTACGGGCAGGGTTGATCCAGACGACTTTGGTAGGCAGGAAGCGTTTGGGGTAATCGGCGATTTCAACAGCAAGCAGGATGTCTTCGCCTAATGAAAATACGTCTTCGGTCGGAACGAAAAGTCCGCCGTGTTCGAGAAACGGCATATAGCAGTTGTAGAGCAGAGTCGGATCTTTGAGCTGCAACGCCATCATTTTCGCCGGAATGTCTTTATTGTTGTTTACCATTTTGTTTTACCTTATCTGATTATTTGTTTTGCCAAAATTCGAGATATTCAGTCAATAGATACTCAAGCTGCATTTTAACACTCAAGGTGTGATATCCGTAAGGGCTGAGTGCGTTCAGATGACCTGTCAGTGCAAACAGGCGGCGCGGATCGGTTTTGCAAGCCGTCTGCGACAATGCCTGCGCGTAATCGGGATAATAAAGCGGCGGCATTTGTTGTTGCGCCAAGCCGACATCCAACAGCCACTTCTGCATCCAATCGATAAATACTGCCAACGGCTGCTTGTGTTTGTCGAACGTGGCGGCGTAGTCAAGTATCGTCAACAGGCGCGGCACGGCAAGCAAAGTGAGCAGCTCTTCGCGCAAGTCATCCATTTCAGGCGTATGGGCAAACAAAGGCGCACCGCTGTGAAAAGCCAACAGCGATTCTGCATCATCCACCCCTTCTTCCCGCAAATACTTCAAAGCTTCATCACGCGAAGGTGCCGGTAGAACCATCTGGCGGCAACGGCTTTTAATAGTCGGTAAAAGTTTGTCGCGTGCATGCGTAACCATTAAAAAAACAACGTGTTGCGGCGGCTCTTCCAAAGCTTTGAGCAACCCGTTTGCCGCCTGCACGTTCATGCTTTCAGCGGGATGCACCAATACCACCCGCAATCCTCCGCGCACAGCCGTCAAATAAATGTTTTCCACAATATCGCGCACGGCATCGATTTTAATCTGCAACAATTTTCGCCCGACCGCACCGTCTTCGGGGATTTCAGGAGTAAGTTCATAGAAATCGGGATGACTGTTTTGCAAAAACAAATGACACGAAGCGCATACGCCGCAAGGCTGATGATCTTCCCGAGACGATTCGCACAGCAAAGCCTGTGCCACAAACCGCGCAAACGCCGTCTTGCCGGTATTTTCCTTACCGGTAAACAGCCAAGCGTTCGGACGGTTTTCCCAATGGTCAGCAAGCTGCCGCCACTGGTTTTGATGCCACGGATAAATCATATTGGAAAGTACAAGCTTTTGAACAAAAGCGTGATTATACAGGGAAATGTTAGAGGTCGTCTGAAACTCAATATGAGATCTTTGCAAAAAAGCCCTTCCCTCGA
>NZ_KV794920.1:0-239 GCF_001808875.1 Neisseria sp. HMSC064E01 | reverse complement strand
AGTGCAACCATCTGTCCCCTTTGTTGGAAGGCCTAACCGAAGGTATGACCGTCTATGCCGACAAAGGCTACGACAGTGCGGAAAACCGGCAACATCTGAAAGAGCATCAGTTGCTGGACGGCATTATGTGCAAAGCCCACCGCAACCGTCCGCTGACGGAAGTGCAAACCAAACGTAACCGACATCTATCGAAGACCCGTTATGTGATCGAACAAAGCTTCGGTACGCTGCACCGTAAA
>NZ_KV794919.1:34763-41603 GCF_001808875.1 Neisseria sp. HMSC064E01 | reverse complement strand
GACGGTCTGAAAGCAGGCGATGTCAACATCACTGCCGAGGGCATCAACGCAGGCGGTAAGAAAGTCACCAACGTCGCCGTAGGTACCGTCGCCGCAGACAGCACCGATGCGGTTAACGGCGGACAACTGCACCAAGTTTACGAACTGATCGGCAGCAACGGCGGCAACGTCAACACCGCACCGCCGTCAGTCGAAGCAGACGGCAAAACAGGCTTGGGTAATATCAAAAACATTACCCTGGTGGACAACAGCAACAATCCGAACGTGACCAACGTCACGAACGAGACCAAAATTGCCCAGTCCAACGGTTACAGCCTCGTGACCTACAACGTCGAAGACCAAGGCATGTACGTGACCAACAACGTCATCGAAGCCGTAGGCCGTATGAACGAACAAGGTATCAAGTTCTTCCATACCAACGACGGCGAAGTGAACCCCGACGTACAGGCACGAAACAGCGAAGACTCCAGCGCGAGCGGCGCATACGCCACGGCAGTCGGCTACCAGGCCGCTTCCAAAGGCACCAACGCCATCGCCATCGGTAAAGGCGCCAAAGCCAACGCCGAGAATACCATCGCCATCGGTACCGGCAACATCGTTAGCGGCAAAAACTCCGGCGCCATCGGTGACCCGACCGTAGTAAGCGGCAACAGCTCTTACTCCATCGGTAACAACAACAACGTATCCGCCGACAACGCCTACGCATTGGGCAGCGACATCAAAGCCACGGTTAAAGACTCCGTCTACCTCGGCGACCGCGCCCAAACCCAAGGCATCCGCACGGCTGATGCAGCCAAAGGCGAAGCCTACACCTACGGCGGTCTGAACGACAAAGCCGTTGCAGGCAAAGCAGGTTCGGCTGCCGCCGCGAACAAAGTCGCCGGTGTCGTTACCGTCGGCAACGGTACGGACGAGACCCGTCAGGTACAAGGTGTGGCGGCAGGCGTGGTATCTGCGGATTCGACCGATGCGATCAACGGCAGCCAGTTGTATTACACCAACCAGGCGATTGCTAACGTAGCGACACAAGCGACAGCAGCGAAAACCGAAGTTACCGCAGGTAAGAACGTCGTCGTTAACCAAACGACCGGCAACAGCGGACAGACCGTGTATAACGTTGCTACTGCCGATAAACTCGACGTAACCAGCGTGACCGCAGGCGGTGTAACCGTTAACGCGCAAGGTGTCAGCATCGCTGCACCGACCGCCCATAATCCGGCGAATACCGTCAGCCTCAGCCCGATCGGTCTGAACAACGGCGGACAACGCATCACCAACGTCGCCCCGGCGAAAGAAGGTACCGATGCGGTCAACCTGAACCAGCTCGCCGGAGTGGGTAACGCCCTGCAAAACAACATCGAACGCGTCGGCAAAAAAGCCTATGCAGGCGTGGCAGGTGCGATTGCACAAGGCTCGATTCCGCAAGTAACCCGTCCGGGTGCAACCGGTATCGGTGTGGGCAGCGGTTACTACGGTGGTCAATCCGCCATGGCAATCGGCGTGTCTGCGATGAGCGACGGCGGTAACTGGGTTGTTAAAGGCAACTTCTCTGCCAACACAGACGGCCACGTCGGTGTCGGGGCAGGTGCGTTGTACCAGTGGTAAGCTAACGGCTCTTAGCTGAAGCAAAGCAAAGGTCGTCTGAAATCCAAAAAAGGGTTTCAGACGACCTTTTTTTATATGAACGAAGGGAGCGTGAAGAAATCAATTGCGAATAGGGAGGATTCGCATATTGTCGATATAAGACGGCGGGTATCAAGCAAAACTAAAAACTATTTGCAGAAGGGCGGTAGCGTTATGGGGAAAGTTGGGCAAGAGTAAACCGAAGTGGAAATATCTGTGCAGAAATGGTGGCTCGTGGCTTGTTTGTATTTGAATCCACGACAGTCCAGCATATCTGCGGTTTGCCGTCTTTTATAGTGGATTAAATTTAAATCAGGACAAGGCGATGAAGCCGCAGATAGTACAGATAGTACGGAACCGATTCACTTGGTGCTTTAAGCACCTTAGAGAATCGTTCTCTTTGAGCTAAGGCGAGGCAACGCCGTACTGGTTTAAAGTTAATCCACTATATTTGCTTGACTGTTTTCCCTATTCTTGATTTGCATCGTTGTAAAAAAGGTCGTCTGAAACCGGATACATTGGTTTTCAGACGACCTTTAAATTTGATGGCATATTTAAGCAGATTGTTCTTTTTTATCTCCGTTCCAAGGCGCAACTTTGAGCAATAGCAACATCCCCGGAATTCCCAACATGAAACACAGCCAGAAGAAATTGACGTAGCCCATCGCCTCAATCAGAAATCCTGCTGTCGCATTCATAAATGTGCGCGGTACGGCGGATAGGCTGGACAGCAGTGCAAACTGTGTGGCGGTAAATGCGGTATTGGTTTGTTGCGCCATATATGACACAAATGCCACTGTACCCAAGCCCACACCCACTGCCTCGGCAGCAATGACGACTGCCAGCATGGTTCGTTCTGATGCGCCCACATGCTCGAAATGTCCGAAACTTGCCAGCCACGCAAAACCTAAAATCGTAACCCATTGCACTAAACCAAAAAGCCACAATGCACGGTTTACGCCTAATTTGTTTACCCAAATACCGCCGATAATCCCGAAAATTACCGCCGGCCACAACCCCGCATTTTTCGCAATCAAGCCGATGTCAGTTGCTGAGAAACCCATATCGATATAAAACGCGGGTGCCAGCGCAGTTGCCATGCTGTCGCCCAGTTTATACAGCACGATAAAAGCCAAAATAATCAACGCCTGTTTAACGCTTTGACGGGTAAAGAAATCGCGGAACGGCTCAACAACGGTATCTTTAAACCCTTTTGCACCTACGGGTTGTTGTGCCGGTTCTCGCGCCACGAATAAAGTGGCAAGTAAACCCGGAATCATGAATAGAGCGGTAATGATGAAGACGGACGACCAAGGCATCCTATCGGCTAAAATCAGACTTAATGAAGCGGGAATCAACGAGGAAATACGATAGGCATTCACATACAGTGAGTTACCTAAAACCAACTCTTCATCGGATAACACTTCGCGACGGAAAGCGTCGATCACAATATCCTGACTGGCAGAAAAAAACGCCACTACCAAAGACAGCCCCAAAATAATGGACAAATGTTCTTGCGGGCGGACAAACGCATAGGCAGCCAAAAGCAGCAAAAGCGCGATCTGCATCACCAACATCCAGCCGCGCCGCAAACCTAAAAACGGCAGGCGTACAGAGTCCATGAGTGGAGACCAGATAAATTTCCAAGTATAGGGAAAACCAATCAGGGCAAACAGGCCGATGGTTTTCAAATCAATTTTTTCGAGGCGCAGCCACGCTGGAATCAGGCTGTATAGGAAATAAAGCGGCAGCCCCGATGTGAAGCCCGTAAAAATACAAATCAGCATATTGCGCGAAAAAATCCGCTGCATAGTGCTTGGTTGGGAGTCAGTCATAATGGATGAGCAGTACAAAAAGAAAGGCACATTGTAACAAATCCTGCGAAGCAGGGCGGGATTGCCTACTGTAATGGTTTAAAAACAAATGGGAGGGCGTGAATTGCCACAGCGTGGGTAAAAGAACTGTTTGATGTTTGGATGGGGTCGTCTGAAAATTTAGATTCCGTCAGTAAGAGATAAGCAGCAATATAGTGCCGATTATTCATTTATTTATTTATTCAATTGCCAATTGCTTCCGCTATCGTTGCCAGATTTGCATGAAAAAGTTAATATCTGTTAAATTCTGGCAATTGTTGTCATATATAACAACCTACAAAGGAGCAAACTATGAACTTTCTGACTGCCGTCAGCCGGCAAATGACCCGATTCACCGCACTGATTATCGTCCTTGCCTCTATCGTCGCCTTTATCGAACCCGCTACCTTTTCATGGGTGAAAGGCGACACGCAAGTCGTCGTACTCGGCATCATTATGCTCGGCATGGGCATGACTCTAGGCAAAGAAGACTATCAAATTTTGGCTAAACGCCCGCTCGATATTTTCATCGGCGCAGTCGCCCAATACACCATTATGCCGCTGCTTGCCATCGGTATCGCCAAAGTCTTCAACCTATCTCCCGGATTGACGCTGGGTTTGGTTTTGGTCGGTACTTGCCCAGGCGGTGTTTCGTCCAACATCATGAGTTTCCTTGCCAAAGGCGATGTTGCCTTCTCAGTCGGCATGACCACCGTCTCTACCGTCCTCGCCCCCGTTATGACGCCGCTGTGGATGACTTACCTTGTCGGACAAACCGTCGAAATGGACGGCTGGGGCATGTTCAAGTTTATGTTGCTCGTTACCCTGTTGCCCGTCGTTATCGGCTCTGCCGCCAATATGTTGCTGCACAAAAAACACTGGTTTGAAGATGTCCGCGCCATTATGCCCGCCGTTGCCGTTGCCGCCTTTGCCTGCATTGTCGGCGGTGTTGCCGCCGTCCACGGCCACCGCTTTGCCGAATCTGCCTTAGTTATGGTGCTCGCCATTGCCGCACACAATATCGGCGGCTACATCCTCGGCTATTACAGCGGCGCGCTGACTGGTATGAACACCGCCAAAAAACGTACCATCGCTATCGAAGTCGGCGTACAAAATGCCGGTCTTGCCACGGGTCTGAGCGCCAAATTCTTCCCGGGTAACGCCGAATCCGCCGTCGCTACCGCCGTCGCCTGCGTCTGGCACTCCGTATCGGGAACTGTCTTGGGCAACTTATTCGCTTGGTGGGATAAGCGTAAGCAATAAGCTGCGGTGGTCGGTTCAGTCTTCAATCAATAATCAAAAGGTCGTCTGAAAAACATTTTTCAGACGACCTTTTTGTGTCATGCGGATGAAAACGGCTTTAGCGGTTTTTCAATCCCAAAACGTCCTGCATATCGTATAAACCTGTTTTGCCGTTGGCCCAAACTGCGGCGCGGACGGCGCCGGCGGCGAAGGTCATGCGGCTGCTGGCTTTGTGGGTGATTTCGACGCGTTCGCCGTCAGTGGCGAAGAGGGCGGTGTGGTCGCCGACGATGTCGCCTGCGCGGACGGTGGCAAAGCCGATGGTGGACGGATCGCGCGGGCCGGTGTGGCCTTCGCGGCCGTAAACGGCGCATTGTTTGAGGTCGCGGCCGAGCGCGTCGGCGATGACTTCGCCCATGCGCAGGGCCGTGCCGCTGGGGGCGTCGACTTTGTGGCGGTGGTGGCCTTCGATGATTTCGATGTCGTAGCCTTCGTTGAGGACGCGGGCGACGGTGTCGAGGATGTGGAAGGTTAGGTTGACGCCGACGCTGAAGTTGGCGGCGAAGACGACGCCTGTTTTTTCGCCTGCGGCTCGGATGGCGGCTTTGCCTGCGTCGTCGAAGCCGGTGGTGCCGATGATGATGTTGACGCCTTTTTCAACGCATTTTTGCAGGTGTTTGAGGGTCGGCTCGGGGCGGGTGAAGTCGATGAGTACGTCGCTTTGGGTGAGGACGGTATCAACGTCGTCTGAAATGGCGATGCCGGTTTTGATGCCGGAGGCGAAACCTGCGTCCAAGCCTAAGACTTCGGAGCCGGCGTGTTCGAGTGCGCCGGAGAGGACGGTGTCGGGATGGTTTTTAACGGCTTCAACCAATACGCGACCCATGCGGCCGTTGACGCCGGCGATGGCGATTTTCAATGCGCTCATGCGTTTTCCTTGTGATTATTGTGCGGTTTGGGCTGCTCTTTGTTCGGCTTGGAGGGTTTCGATGGATTTTTGGATGGCGTCGCCTTCTGCGCGGACAAGGACGTCGTTTTCAAAATAAACGGTGAGGTTGCTGCGGTCTTTGATGATGCCGTTGCGGCTGGTATTGAAGGTGTAGTCCCAGCGGTCGGCGTGGAATGCGTCGCGCAGCAGCGGGGTGCCGAGCAGGAGTTGGACTTGGTCGCGGCTCATGCCTGCTTGGAGGGAGACGACGGCGCGGGGATCAAGTTCGTTGCCTTGGATGACTTTGAGTTTGTAAGAGGGGAACAGGGAAACGCGTTCGGCGCTGCATGCGGAAAGTCCGATGAGGGCGGCGAGGGCAAGACAGAGGGTTTTGTTCACAGATATGCCTTTCTGTTCGAATTCGGGTGGAAGGGTATCATTGCTTGAATATTTCGAAAAAGCAAACGATAATCATCTCTTTGATTATAATTTCAGCCAACTATCGTTTGTATGCAAATAGGACTTGTGGTTTTATTGCAAACCGCTATGGCGTAATAGTGGGCAAGTGGGCTGAAATTGCGTATTATAACGTCTATTACTTTACAGGGATATTGAATATTATGGAAAAATTCAGCAATATTGCGCAATTGAAAGACAGCGGTTTGAAGGTTACCGGTCCGCGTTTGAAAATCTTGGATTTGTTTGAGTCTCATGCTGAAGAGCATTTGAGTGCTGAAGATGTGTACCGTATTTTGCTGGAAGAGGGTGTGGAAATCGGCGTAGCGACGATTTACCGCGTATTGACCCAGTTTGAGCAGGCAGGCATTTTGCAGCGCCACCATTTTGAAACCGGCAAGGCGGTTTACGAATTGGACAAAGGCGACCACCACGACCATATCGTCTGCGTGAAATGCGGCGAGGTAACGGAATTCCACAATCCCGAAATCGAAGCCCTGCAAGACAAAATCGCGGAAGAAAACGGCTACCGCATCGTTGACCACGCGCTTTATATGTACGGCGTGTGCGGCGAATGCCAAGCGAAGAGCAAACGCTGATCCCGTTTTAAAAGATGTTTGATGTTCAGACGACCTCGGATGAGAATTTGGGGTCGTCTGAAATTTTTTGCGGAACATGAACATCATGCCGCTGCAAATCAGAATAATATAGTAGATTAAATTTAAATCAGGACAAGGC
>NZ_KV794919.1:6893-34663 GCF_001808875.1 Neisseria sp. HMSC064E01 | reverse complement strand
ATCGTTCTCTTTGAGCTAAGGCGAGGTAACGCTGTACCGGTTTAAAGTGAATCCACTATACCTTAGGATTTTTAATGAGTATCCCCTTGCTTTACCCTAATGATTACACTTTCCCCGACCCGTTTTACGCGCTGGAAGAATGCGACGGCGTGGTCGGTATCAGCCGCGATTTGGACACGGGACGGCTGTTGTCGGCGTATCGGCAGGGGATTTTCCCGTGGTTCAGCGAAGACGGCTGGTTTTTTTGGCATACCATAGACCCGCGTGCCGTCATCGTTCCTGAAAATCTGCATATCGGGCGTTCGTTGGCGAAAACCTTGCGCAACAAACCCTATCGGGTAACGGTCAACCAATGCTTTGAAACCGTCATTGCGCATTGCGCCGCCTTTCCACGCCCCGGTCAGGACGGCACATGGATTGTTCCCGAATTCCAAGCCGCTTATACCGAGCTGCACCGCTTGGGTCATGCGCATTCGTTTGAATGTTTCTATCCCGATGAAACAGGTCGTCTGAAACTGGCGGGCGGCTTTTACGGCGTACAAATCGGACGGGTGTTTTACGGAGAATCCATGTTCGCCCTTGAGCCGGATGCTTCCAAAATCGCCTTCGCGCAAGCTGTTCTGTTTCTTGCTGGATTGGGCATCGAGTTGATTGACTGTCAGCAAGATACCCTGCATATGCATCGTTTCGGTTCGGAACCGATACCGTTCGCCGAATTTCAGACGACCTTGCAACGCTTGAATGTTTTACCTTTGAAAGAAGCGTTGGGCGCGAGGGTAGTGGGTGGAACGTTGGAATAGCGGCAAGAATAGAGTCCGCTTCGAGCCAGAAGCGAATAGCAAAAGGTCGTCTGAAAACCTAAAAATGAGGTTTTCAGACGACCTTTTTTAAAGATTACGCCTTACAAATCAAATTCAGCCACGACCGGCGCATGGTCGCTGGGGCGTTCTTGCGCGCGCGCGTCCAAATCGACATAAACGTCTTTCAACACGGCAGACAAGGCGGGGCTGATGAGCTGGTGGTCGATGCGCAGTCCGAGTTTGCGTTGGAACATTGCGCCGCGATAGTCAAACCAAGTGTAAAACGCGCCTTCGGGGCGGATTTGGCGCAGGCTGTCGGTCAAGCCCAGATCCAACAGATTTTTGAACCACTGTCTTTCGATGGATGAGCAGTGGATTTTTTCATGCCATTTTTCGGGGTCGTAGCAGTCGGCATCGGCGGGTGCGATATTGAAGTCGCCGAGCAAGACCAGTTTTTCGTGGCGCGTCATTTCGTCGCGGACAAATTCAGTCAAAGCGGCAAACCATTGTTCTTTATATTGGAATTTCGGGCTGTCGAGGGCTTCGCCGTTGACGCAATAGACATTGACGACACGCACGCCGTTGACGGTTGCGGCGATGACGCGGCGTTGCGGGTCGTCGGGCAGGGCAGGTAGACCGACGTGTACGTCTTGCGGTTCGTTGCGGCTGATGATGGCGACGCCGTTGTAGGTTTTTTGTCCGCTCCAAACGCTGTGCCAGCCCATCATTTGCAGGGCGGCGGCGGGAAATTTGTCTTGGTCGAGCTTGAGTTCTTGCAAAACAAGGACATCGGGCTGATGGTCGGCAAGCCAGTTTTGCACCTGCGGCAGGCGCACGTTGAGGGAATTGACGTTCCAAGTGGTGATTTTCATGCGGATTCCGTGTGTGAGGGTCGTCTGAAAAGTGTTTCGGGCTTTTCGGGCAAAATATAGTGGATTAACTTTAAACCAGTACGGCGTTACCTCGCCTTGCCGTACTATCTGGATTTTGGGGAATTTTGCAAAGGTCTCTATCTGTACTATCTGCGGCTTCGTCGCCTTGTCCTGATTTAAATTTAATCCACTATAAGGACAAAACAAAAGCGGTTCATGCAAAACCGCTTTGTTGGGTAAACGGGACGTTATTGTAACATCAGAGAATTGTGGCGGCTGCCGGTTTTGAAACAAAAATCCGTTTGAGAAAACAACGCTCAACAGCCCTTAGGCTGCTTTACGGTTTTCCAAATTGCGCAGCGTATTGAGGATAGCGGCGGCTTCTTCGGATACCAATCGGTATTCGATAATGCGGTGGTAGCGGGTGAAATCGATCAAACCTTCGGAGCGCAGGCGCGCGAGATGGTTGGAAACGGCGGTCGCGGGCTGTCCGAGTGCTTCGGATAATTCGGCGATGCTGCGTTCGCTGTCCATCAGCATGAACAAAATGGTCATACGGTCGGGGTTGGCGATAAGTTTGAGTAACGAAGAGAGACGTTTGGTTTCCATAGTGTGACTTTCTTTAATCAGTGAGATTGGTTTTTTGGGGCTGAAACAGGAAGAGCAAAATGAGTTTGATTCTTTTTGCGTTTATCCATAAATTCAATCGCTTATATCGGGTAAGTATAAAGCAAGCAGCGTGAAAAAGGAGTATGTCCGTTAAAATTTATCGTAAATAATTGTTGTTTCTCCGGCTTTTGAGAAAGTAACCGAATCGGGTGAATATGTTTTTGGAATGTAGATAAAGGTTCTTATTTTATTTTTGTGTTTATAAAAACTAAAGAAACTATTTCTATACAAAGTGTTATCGGCGGTGTCGTATTTGGGAACTGTGTCGGGAGGTGGGAAATATTATTGGGGTCGTCTGAAAACAGAGGCAGGGAAGGGCTGTCGGAGAGTGTGATATTTTGCCGACACTTAAAGGGGGGGGCGGATTGATGTCACAGATTATTTTTGTAGCGGGATTGGGTTTTGAAGGTTTGCGCGTCGGTTTTAGATTAATTTATGATGAATGCTTGAGATTGAATAATCAGGAGATTTTTTGGATTTGGAAAGTGAAGGGATGGAAACGGTCAGGCAATGTCAGTCTGAAGAATGACTAATTCAAAAAATGATAAGCGGTGTAAATTTTATACAAATGGTATTTTTTATTGTAAATAATATAAATTGCGTTATAATCATAAAAAATTACATTAGCATTATAAGTAAGCTAATACATTATAAAAAATAACATTTTTGCCGTCTGTATGGGGTATGGGGAGTGCTGTTCATGCAGGAGCGGCAGTATTTGCGGGAAAATATCATTTATGGATACCGACTTTCTGTCTTCAGGCGGTCTTGTGCTGACGGGTTGTGCAGCGGCATTTGTGCTGGCAACCTGCCTGTCTAAAAATACGCCTGTCAAACAATTTATCAGCCGTTTCGCCGTCAATGTCCGTGCGGATTGCCGCTTGGACGAATCTGTCTATCATGAGTTTCGCAGCTTGGATATTTATCGGGACGGGCAGCATGAACAGATTGATTATGTTTATGTGTCCTGTTTCGGGATTTTCGTGGTTGCCACGCCGAATTATCAGGGCAGGATTTGGGGCGATGACGGCAACGGGATGTGGACGCATAAGTTTCACAAAAGCAAAACGCTGTTTCCCAACCCTTTGTTGAAAAACCAGCAATATATTCGGATTTTGGCTGAAAAACTCCATTTGCCGACGCGTGTGTTTTCTTCGGTGGTGGTTTTTCCGGGTAATTGCCAATTCCAAACCATGATGCCGGATAATGTCACGGAAGACTCTGATTTCGCTGAATATATTTCACAATATACGGAAACCGTCTTGACACCCGAAGAAGTCAAGCAAATCAGGGAAGTGCTGGAAGGCTATGAATTTGATGTGGTTTTCAATCGGCATCGGTTTGAATCGCATGTATGAACAGGGTAGGGCGGTTTGAACGGATTGTGCGTAATCGGATTTGCCTGATGGCAGTCAATTCACCTGTTTCGCAAGCCTTCAGTCCCAAATAGAAAACGTCGCCTGAATGGTTTTCAGACGACGTTTTTTTAGGCTTATTCAGATTTTGAACCGTCGTTCCGCTCCAAAACCATTGCGTCCCCATAGCTGAAAAAACGGTATTCATGTTCGACCGCATGGCGGTACACCGCGCGGATGTGTTCCATGCCCGAAAACGCGCTGACGAGCATCAGGAGCGTGGATTTGGGCAGGTGGAAATTGGTAATCAGGCGGTCGATGACACGGAAGCGGTAGCCCGGTGTGATGAAAATATCGGTGTCGCCCTGTCCCGCTTTCAGACGACCTGTCTCGCGCGCGGCGGATTCGAGGGCACGCATGGAAGTGGTGCCGACTGCCCAAACTTTGTTTCCGCGCGCATGTGCGGCTTCGATGGCGGCGACGGTTTCGGGCGGTACGTCAAACCATTCGCTGTGCATTTTGTGTTCTTCGATTTTGTCCACGCGCACGGGCTGGAACGTTCCCGCGCCGACGTGCAGGGTCACTTCCGCCGTTTCCACGCCTTTGGCTTTCAGACGACCTAAAAGCTCGTCTGTAAAATGTAAACCCGCCGTCGGCGCAGCGACCGCGCCCTGATGTTTCGCATAGACGGTTTGATAACGCTTGTCGTCATCGGCTCCGGCTGCGCGTTCGATATAGGGCGGCAGCGGCAGATGGCCGTTTTGCTCCAGAAGTTCGTAAACGGTTTGTTCACCTTCAAAACGCAGGCAGAACAGTTCGCCCGCACGCTCAACCATGACGGCGCGAATATCGCCTTCAAAAATCAGCTTCGTGCCGGGTTTGGGCGATTTGGACGAACGGATGTGCGCCAGCGCGGTGTGGTTGTCCAAAACGCGCTCTATCAAGGCTTCGATTTTGCCGCCGCTCTCTTTTTGTCCGAACAGCCGCGCTTTCATGACTTTGGTGTTGTTGAACACTAAAACATCGCCCGCCTCAATATAATCAGGCAAATCGCCGAACGCCCGGTCTTGCAGCGGCATATCGGGCAGCGCGACCAAAAGGCGGCTGCTGCCGCGCACTTCGGGCGGGTGCTGGGCAATTAATTGGTCGGGCAGGGTGAAATCGAAATCGGAAATGTCCATAATCTTATTTTGATGCTTACAAATTTTGTCAGGCGGTCATTATACGCACTTTGGCTTTTTTCAGACGACCTTTTTCCCTTCATAAACCAACAAATTAGAATAAACACTCGCCAAAAAAATACGTATTCGGACAAATTCTCCGAATCCGCCCGTTTTGTTCAAAAACCGCCTTTTTTCAAGATTTTGCTAGACATTTGTCGGCAAGTTCGGGAAAATAGTCAAATTCATTTACGGGGTTTCTGCTCCTGAGAATGCCCCTTTATGCAACAAAATACTGTCCGGTTTGCGCCGTTGCCGCAGGCCGGTTGTTTTCTGAAATATCCCGCAACAAACACGGCCGCTTCACAACATTTTGGCCGTATCGTAAAGGAACGAAAATGGATTTGCGCAAGTTAAAAAAACTGATTGATTTAGTAGAAGAATCAGGTATCGCCGAAATCGAAGTTACCGAAGGCGAGGAAAAAGTCCGCATCACCCGCGCCACCGCCGCTCCGGCTCCCGTTTATGCCGCGCCCGCCCATGTAGCCGCGCCTGCTCCTGCACCCGCCGCCGCTCCTGCTGCCGCAGCAGCCCCCGCTCCCGCAGCGCCTGCCGCCCGCGACCTGTCCAACGCACAAAAATCGCCTATGGTCGGTACGTTCTACCGCGCGCCTGGCCCGAATGCTGCCGCCTTCGTCGAAGTCGGTCAGCAAGTCAAAGTCGGCGATACATTGTGTATCATCGAAGCGATGAAGTTGATGAACGAAATCGAAGCCGAGAAATCCGGCACGGTTAAAGAAATTCTGGTGGAAAACGGTACGCCTGTGGAATTTGGCGAGCCGCTCTTCATTATCGAATAATTCGTTTTCAGACGACCTTCCGGATTGCGGGCAGGTCGTCTGAAATGCTTTCCAACTCAGGATTTCCACCATGCGCCTGCTGTTAGCCATCTTCCTGCCCTTCGCCGTATTCTTCACCATCGGCCGTCCGATTGCGGGCATCATCTGCCTGATTCTCCAAATCACCTTAATCGGCTGGATTCCTGCCGCCATGTGGGCAGTGTACGCGTTAAGCCAATACAAGACCGATGAAAAAATCCGCAATGCGTTGGGCAAAAGGTAACAAGCAGGTCGTCTGAAACCACAGGAAAGGTCATCATGCTGAAAAAAGTATTAATCGCCAACCGAGGCGAAATCGCGCTGCGCGTCCTGCGAGCCTGCCGTGAAATGGGTATCGCCACCGTCGCCGTGCATTCCGAAGCCGACAAAGACAGTCTGCACGTCAAACTTGCCGACGAATCTGTGTGCATCGGCCCTGCCGCTTCCGCACAAAGCTATCTCAATATTCCCGCCCTCATCGCCGCCGCAGAAGTAACCGGCGCCGATGCCATCCACCCGGGCTACGGCTTCCTTGCCGAAAATGCCAATTTTGCCGAACAAGTCGAACAATCCGGCTTCATCTTCATCGGCCCACGCGCCGAAACCATCCGCCTGATGGGCGACAAAGTTTCCGCGAAACACGCGATGATTGAAGCGGGCGTACCTTGTGTTCCTGGTTCGGAAGGCGCTCTGTCCGACGATCCCGCCGAAATTCTCAAAACCGCCGATAAAGTCGGTTATCCCGTGATTATCAAAGCATCGGGCGGCGGCGGCGGACGCGGTATGCGCGTGGTCGAGAAAAAAGAAGACCTCATCAAATCCGTCGAAATGACCAAAGCTGAAGCAGGCGCGGCGTTCGGCAACCCGATGGTCTATATGGAACGCTACCTGCAACGCCCGCGCCACGTCGAAATCCAAGTGCTCGCCGACGAACACGGCAACGCCATCTACCTTGCCGAGCGCGATTGCTCCATGCAGCGCCGTCACCAAAAAGTCATCGAAGAAGCACCCGCTCCCTTCATCGACGAAAAAGCCCGCGAAAAAATCGGCAAAGCCTGTACCGACGCCTGCAAGCGCATTGGCTACCGTGGTGCAGGTACGTTTGAATTCCTGTATGAAAACGGCGAATTCTTCTTTATCGAAATGAACACCCGCGTCCAAGTCGAACACCCCGTTACCGAGCTGATTACCGGCGTGGACATCGTACAGGAGCAAATCCGCATTGCCGGCGGTCTGCCTTTGCAATACAAGCAAAAAGACATCGAAATCGAAGGTCATGCTTTCGAGTGCCGCATCAATGCCGAAGACCCGTACAACTTCATCCCAAGCCCCGGTCTGATTGAAAGCTGTCATCTGCCCGGCGGCTTCGGCATCCGCGTGGACAGCCACATTTACCAAGGCTACCGCATCCCGCCGTACTACGACAGCCTGATCGGTAAAGTCTGCGTCATCGGCAAAACCCGCGAGCAGGCAATGGCAAAAATGCGCGTCGCCCTCGCCGAGCTTGCCGTAACCGGCATCAAAACCAATACCCCGCTGCACCGCGATTTGTTCAGCGATCCCGGTTTTGAAAAAGGCGGCGTCAGCATCCATTATCTGGAACACTGGCTGGAAGAACGCAAAGCCAAACAGGACAAATAAAACCGTCCCGCTTGAATAGTCGAAGGTCGTCTGAAAAACCGCATGGCTTTCAGACGACCTTTTTTCAGACAGATTGCAACCTGATTTCGGGCGTATTTCAGCGATTGCCGACAAGCCTAGAATATGATTGAGCCAACCTGTCTGCTGCCATTTCGGCGCAAGAAAGAATCCGTGTTAAGGCAGAAAAACGATTCAATCCGAAGCAAGCAGCACACTGTTACGCCCATAGTCTAAACATATCGCAAACGACCAAAATCGTGTATTTGACCGCTACTTCCTAATTTCAGACGACCCCACCGAGAAAGCCCACCATGTCCTATCAACAAATCACCATCAACGTCAACGATGCCGTCGCCGAACGCCTCGCCGACGCCCTGATGGAACACGGCGCACTTTCCGCCGCCATCGAAGACGCCTACGCAGGCACCGAAAACGAACAAGCCATCTTCGGCGAACCCGGCATGCCGACCGAACAAATCTGGCAGCAAAGCAAAGTCATCGCCCTGTTTGGCGAGCACGACGATGCCGCAGCCATGATTCAAGCCGCCAGCCAAGAATGCGGACTGAAAGACTTGGCATACACCAGCGAAATCCTCGCCGACCAAGATTGGGTGCGCCTAACCCAAGCGCAGTTCGACCCCATTCAAATTTCCGAACGCCTGTGGATTACCCCCTCTTGGCACGAAGCACCGAACAGCAACGCCGTCAACCTCCAGCTCGATCCCGGCCTGGCCTTCGGTACCGGTAGCCACCCGACCACGCGCCTCTGCCTCAAGTGGCTGGACACACAACTCAAAGGCGGCGAAAGCGTCCTAGACTACGGTTGCGGCTCAGGCATCCTGACCATCGCCGCCCTCAAGCTTGGCGCAGGTTCTGCCGTCGGCGTCGATATTGACGAACAAGCTATCCGCGCCAGCAAAGACAACGCCGCACAAAACAATGTCGATGCACAGTTCTACCTGCCCGACGGTTTGCCGCAAGGACAATTCGACATCGTCGTCGCCAACATCCTCGCTAACCCCCTGCGCATGCTCGGCGAAATGCTCGCCGCCCGCACCAAACAAGGTGGCCGCATCGTGTTGTCCGGTTTGCTGGACGAACAAGTCGAAGAACTCAGCGGCATTTACAGCCAATGGTTCGACATCGAGCCCGCCGAAATCGACGAAGGCTGGGCAAGGCTCAGCGGCGTCAAACGCTGATAGCGATACGCTCAAACAAAAGGTCGTCTGAAAACCGATTCAGGTTTCAGACGACCTTTTTTCATGCCGATCCCGTATCAATAATTGGTTGAGCAGAACTGCTCACGTTTGTCCGCGTCAGCGGCATAACACGTCAAGCCCATGCCCGCCGCGTTGCTGTTGTTCGCCTTCGCCCCGGGTTTTTTGTTCACCAAAACCTTACCGTTTTTTCCAATTTCGACGGTTACGCCTTTACCGTTTTTCAGCTTCCATTTCAACACCTGCGCATCGGCATTCTGACATTTGTTAACCGAACAGCCGCCTTCAGCCGCGACATTACCGTTTTTATAAATCACACACTGCTGCTGGCTGTCGGTACAAGCCGCATACGCAGCAACGGAAAAACAGGAAATCAGCGCGGCAAACAAAACAGGTTTCATGGTTTGGACTCCTTGGTTGGTGATGATGGGTTTGCAATATCTCAAACTATACGCCTGTTCGTATCGATAAGCCATCGGGTATATCAGCAGGTTGTAATTACATTATCATTAAAGCATAATGGCATAATCGACACTGTTGTATGATAAAAGGAATAATAAATGAAGAAGTTGTTTTTGGCTGCCCTTGTGTCTGTCACATTGGCAGGCTGTTTCGGTAATAATTTCAGTTGGACAAATGCTCATCAAATCAGGCAGGGCATGAGTGAAAGAGAAGTGATTGCATTGATGGGCAAACCGACCAGAATCCAACCTTCCCCGATAGGGCTGGTCTATATATGGGGACACCTCAATACCATCACCGGCTCCGTCAAGACTACATCCGTCGTCGTCAATGATGGCGTTGTCGCTGCCGAGCCTTTAATTCTGGGTGATCGCAGCCTGCCGCTCAGTATTTATTGATAGCTAAAAAATAACTGGATAAACCGCCTTTTGGGGGCGGTTTTTGCATTTTCAGGTCGTCTGAATTGGAGATTTGGCAGATGGGCTTGAACTTTGGGAATGTGCATTAGTTATAGTGGATTAAATTTAAATCAGGACAAGGCGACAAAGCCGCAGACAGTACAAATAGTACGGCAAGGCGAGGCAACGCCGTACTGGTTTAAATTTAATCCACTATAAATGGGTGAATTTGATTTAAAAAAGAGCCGCAAATCATTTCGCAGCTCTTTTTGATACCTACCTTACCGTTTCAACTTCGCAAACGCATCCGCCATTGCCGAATTGGTCGGGGCGCGGTCGTTGCGTTGGGGTTTGCGGTCGCGGCGTTCCTGATGTCGGGTTTCAGACGACCTGTTGCCTTTGGCTGCGACGCCTGCTTCGTCATCCAAGCGCATGGTCAGCGCGATGCGTTTTCTGGCGGCATCGACTTCCAGCACTTTCACTTTCACCACGTCGCCGGCTTTCACGACTTCGCGCGGGTCTTGGACGAACTTGTTGGACAGGGCGGAGATGTGTACCAAGCCGTCCTGATGGACGCCGATGTCCACGAACGCGCCGAAGTTGGCGACGTTGGAAACCACGCCTTCGAGTATCATGCCGACTTGCAAGTCGCTGATTTCGTGGATGCCTTCGGCGAAGGAGGCCGTCTGAAATTCGCCGCGCGGGTCGCGGCCGGGTTTTTCCAGTTCGGACAGGATGTCCAAAATGGTCGGCAGGCCGAAGCGTTCGTCGGTGAAGTCGGATGCTTTGATTTGCTTCACGCGCTCGCGGTTACCGATGAGTTCGGCGGCGGTAATGCCTTGTTGAGCCAGCATTTTGGCGACGACGGGATAGGCTTCGGGGTGGACGGCACTCGCGTCCAGCGGCTCTTTGCCGCCGTTAATCCGCAAAAAGCCTGCCGCCTGCTCGAAGGTTTTTTCGCCCAAACGCGGCACTTTCAGCAATTTTTTGCGGCTGTCGAACGCGCCGTTTTCATCGCGGTAGGTGACAATGTTGTGGGCAAGGGTTTGATTCAAACCGGAAATCCGCGCCAAGAGCGGGGCGGACGCGGTGTTCACGTCCACACCGACGGCGTTCACGCAGTCTTCGACCACCGCGTCCAGCGATTTGGCAAGCTGGCTTTGGTTCACGTCGTGCTGATACTGGCCCACGCCGATGGATTTGGGGTCGATTTTGACCAACTCGGCAAGCGGGTCTTGCAGCCTGCGGGCGATGGACACCGCGCCGCGCAGGGAAACATCCAAGTCGGGGAACTCGCGTGCCGCCAGTTCGGACGCGGAATAAATCGACGCGCCGGCTTCGGACACGACGATTTTGTGCAGGCTGCTTTCGGGCATTCCGCGCACCAGTTCGCCCGCGATTTTGTCGGTTTCGCGGCTGGCAGTGCCGTTGCCGATGGCGATAAGCTTCACACCGTGTTGTTTAATCAGGCGCGACAGCGTTGCCAACATATTGTTTTCTTGATGTAAATAGACGATGACGGTATCCAGCAGCTTGCCCGTGTCGTCCACCACGGCGCATTTCACGCCGTTGCGGTAGCCGGGGTCGAGACCCAAAGTCGTCAGCCGTCCGGCGGGCGCGGCGAGCAGCAAGTCTTTGAGATTGCGGGAAAACACGGTAATCGCGTCGGTATCAGCGGCTTCTTTCAGACGACCTAAGGCTTCGAGTTCCAGCGACAAAAAGATTTTCGCGCGCCAAGTCAGGCGCACGGTGTCGCGCAGCCATTTGTGGTCGTCTGAAACCTTGAAACGGCGAGCGATGAGTTGCTCGTATTCGCTTTGCTGCGTAATCGGCGTGTCGTCGGGTTGGTATTTGAGCGCGATGTTCAACACGCCTTCGTTGCGGCCGCGCAAAACCGCCAGCGCGCGGTGGCTGGGCATGGTGCGCACGGGTTCGCGGTGGTCGAAATAATCGCTGAATTTTTCGCCTTCGGTTTCCTTGCCTTCAACGACTTGTGCGTGGATTTCGGCTTCGTTCCACAGCTTGTCGCGCAGCGTGCCGATGAGTTCCGCGTCTTCGGCAAATTGCTCCATCAGGATCGCGCGCGCGCCGTCCAACGCTGCTTTGGCGTCGGGAATGTTTTCGTTCAGGTAGCCTTGTGTGGCGGCCTCCACATCCTGCGGCTGCTCGGCAAGCAGCACGTCCGCCAGCGGCTGCAACCCGTGTTCGCGCGCGATTTGCGCCTTGGTGCGGCGTTTGGGCTTGTAGGGCAGATACAGGTCTTCCAGCGCGGTTTTGTTGTCGGCGGCTTCGATTTGCGCCCTGAGGTCGTCTGAAAGCTTGCCTTGCTCTTCAATGCTTTTTAAAACAACGGCTTTACGCTCTTCCAACTCGCGCAGGTATTGCAGCCGCTCGGCAAGCTGGCGCAGCTGCGTGTCGTCCAGTCCGCCTGTGGCCTCCTTGCGGTAGCGGGCGATAAACGGCACGGTCGCGCCGTCGTCCAAAAGCTCGACAGCAGCGGTGATTTGCGTGGCGGTGGCGGAGAGTTCTTGGGAGAGGATTTGGGTGATGTTCATGAGGGTCCTTTGGATGGGTGCAGGCTGCTTTTTGGGGTGCAGGTTGGAACGAAATTTTCAGGTAGCCTGAAAGGTTATTTTTGAGAATTTTGTTTGTGTTCCCAAGTTTCAAGTAAATAAACTGCTAGTGCTCCTGATAAATTAACAGCTAATTGTGCATGACGGGGTTTGGGATTAACACCTATTTTTCCCTTCCCGTGAGCATCGCTTAAACGGTTTCGTAATGCACCTAATCCTTCAATGATAGCAGTGCAGCCACCTAGTATTTGCTTGAAAATATCTTCCGTATGTTGTGAAGGAGCAAGATTGAGATATTCGGCTGTTTGTTTATACAGTTTTTGTAAATCCTGTCTGTCATCGTAAGTAATTTGTGCTTCATCTAAGATATATTTGCATACACTTTCTATCAGTGTTCGTGCAGATGTAATTGCTCCTTCTGGGTCATTAATCCGTCTTTCAAGAGCCTTTTTCCAAGCATTTTCTATATGAACAGCGTCGATTTTTTGAATACCTTGGTTGATTAATTCGTCAGAAGGACAAGTCTTGCCATAACTAAATTCTATAAAATTCAATAATGGTTCAAATGTTTTATAAATAAACTCCCTACGTTCCGCATATGTCTCAAATCGCGGTGCTTTTACTTCATTCCAAAATTGATGTAAATCCCTACATGTAAGTAAAAAACTTGGGATGTATTTTTCAAACCCTTTGTTTGAGATAAATAATTGCCTTAGCTGCAAATATTGTGCATTAGATTCTCTTTCGTTGGCGGATGTAATTCCGCCGGTGGCACGAGAAATTAATAAATTTTGTAGACTTTGCGCTTGAATTAATAAATCTTGCATTTTTATACCTATCTGTTCATTTAATTTATTTATTTCAGGCTACCTGAAACTACCGTTTCAACGCTTCCAGTTCGGCAATATCTTCCGCTTCCGCCTGCCGCGCCATGTGTGCCAAACGGTTTTGCCTGAACAGCCCGTATTGTTCGCCGGCAAACGCTTCCATTTGCTTGTGGCTGCGCGTGCCTTTGCCTTCCAATACGGCGAAGCCGTTGTCGACGATGATGCTGTCTATGCGACTTTGCCAAAACGCAAGCGTCAGACCTTGCCGGTTTTTGGCGCGCAGTTCCGCACTTTCCAGAAAGATAACGGTCAGGCGGTTGAGCGTGTCGATTTCGTCGGTGTTCAGGTAGTTTTTGGCAATGACGATATCGGCTTTGCGTACGCGTTCGCCGTTCCATGATGTCAGCCCCATATTGGGGGCGTTGCCGTCGGCGCGGTGGCAGACGAGTTCGGCGGCGGTTTGCTGCGTTACGGCGTAAATCAGCTTGTTTTGCGCTTGGGCGAAAAACATCTGCGTGGCTTTGTCGGTGGGGTCGTAATCGGCGGAGAGTTTGAACAGTTCACGCACTTTTTGATAAAACCGCATTTCGCTGGCGCGGATGTCGCGGATTTTTTCCAGCAGTTCGTCAAAGTAATCCACGCGTCCGTCGGGATTTTTCAGGCGTTTGTCGTCCAGCACGAAGCCTTTTTCCAAATAGCCCGTCAAAACCTCGTTGGCCCAACGGCGAAACTGCACGCCGCGTTTGCTGCGCACGCGGAAGCCGATGGCCAGAATCATTTCCAAAGCATAGTGTTTGACTTGGTATTGCTTGCCGTCTGCGGCAGTTATTAAGAAATCCTTAATAACTGAATCCTCGTGCAACTCTTTGTCTTCAAATATATTTTTGATATGCGTTGCGATGTTTGGCACGGAGGTGTCAAAAAGTTCGGCCAGTTGGCTTTGGTTGAGCCAAACGGTGTGTTCCTGCACCAGCAGGTTTACTTGGGTGCGACCGTCTTCGGTTTGGTAAATCAGGATGTCGGACATGGGTTTTCTCCGTTTGCAGGTGGAGGTCGTCTGAAAAATATCGCTGGTTTATTCTTCATCACATTCCTCATCTTCGTCATCTTCTTCGTCATAAGAAGTGTAGAGCCAATTGTCCCAGCTGAACAGTTCGAGCAGCGTATCGAAGCGGTCTTGGTCGGTGGTGCCGATAAATACGCCGTTTGCGTTGCCGTTTTCGTTAAAACAAAGCAGGATGATTTCGTGAAAGCCGTCAGTGTAAAAGCGTTGGTTTTTTTGGCGAAGTTCTATGATTTCGGTGCGGTTTTGTTGAATAAACTGTACGGCTTGGGCATCTGTCGATTCTTCGTCCATGATGTTGGCGCAATAGCGCAGACCGCCCATAGCGGCATTGGTGCAAGCTAATTCCAGCAGTAGGGCGCGGGTGTCGGGCAGGTGCGGCTGCCATTCGTAGCTGTCGGTTTTATCGGTGTAAAAGCCGATATGGACGGGCGGGTTGTCTTGCGCCAAATCGGCTTTGGCAATGCCGCACAGAAACACGCCTTGGTATTCCTCTATCAACACTAGATAATCGCCGTCAAAATCCATCTTTTCCAATGGCAACAATCGGTTAAACGACTGATTGACTGCCTCGCTGCCGCCCAGTGTGAGCAGATATTCGCGCAAGATGGCGGGGAAGCGGATGCCTAGGCGTTGCTCGGCAGCGGTGATTTCGGCTTCGGGCAGACCGCAGGGGAGGTGGTCGAGGTGATAGAGGGTGGCGATATTTTGCAGATAATTCATGGAGTAATCAGGGGCAGGGGTCGTCTGAAAAACACGCTATTATAAAGGATTAACTTGGTGCTGAACGTCCTTTCAGACGACCCCTTCCTACATTTTCAGCTAAAATACGCGTCATTAAAGGACAAAGCCATGATGACGCCCGAAACCCAGAAACAGCTCAAAATCACCGACGTTTCCGCCAAGAAGCTCGACAAACTCAACCTCCATACCGCATGGGATTTGGTTTTGCATCTGCCGCTGCGTTACGAGGACGAGACGCACATCATGCCGATTAAGGACGCGCCTATCGGCGTGCCGTGTCAGGTTGAGGGCGAGGTCATCCATCAGGAAGTCACGTTCAAACCTCGCAAGCAGCTGATTGTCGAAATCGCCGACGATTCCGGCAGCGTCCTTTTTCTGCGTTTCATCCACTTTTATGCCAGTAATCAGAAACAGATGGCGGTCGGCAAACGCATCCGCGCCGTGGGCGAAATCAAACACGGGTTTCACGGCGACGAGATGATTCATCCCAAAATCCGCGATGCCGAGGGCAGCGGTTTGGCGGAAAGCCTCACGCCCGTCTATCCGACCGTAAACGGCTTGAACCAGCCCACTTTGCGCCGCATCATTCAGACGGCGTTGGACGTTACGCCGCTGCATGACACCTTGCCCGATGCCTTATTGGGTCGTCTGAAACTGCCGCACCTCGCCGAAAGCCTGCGTCTTTTGCATTCGCCGCCGCCGAGCTTCACCATCCACCAGCTTTCCGATGGCGCGCTTCCTGCATGGCAGCGGCTCAAATTCGACGAACTTTTGGCGCAACAGTTGTCCATGCGGCTGGCGCGACAGAAGCGCGTCAGCGGCACGGCGGCGGCATTGGGCGGCGACGGCACGTTGACCCAAGCCCTGCGCCACGCCTTGCCGTTTGCCCTGACCGATGCCCAAGAAAGAGTCGTATCCGAAATCCGCCGCGACATGGCGCAAACCCATCCTATGCACCGCCTGCTGCAAGGCGATGTCGGCAGCGGCAAAACCATCGTCGCCGCCTTGTCCGCGCTGACCACCATCGAATCGGGCGCGCAGGCGGCTGTGATGGCACCGACCGAAATCCTTGCCGAACAGCATTTCATCAAGTTCAAGCAATGGCTCGAACCTTTAGGACTCGAAGTCGTCTGGCTTTCCGGCAGCCAGCGCAAAAAAGCCAAAGACGAAGCCAAAGCCAAACTCGCTGACGGTACCGTCAAAATCGCCGTCGGTACGCACGCCCTGTTTTCAGACGACGTCGAGTTTCAAAATCTGGGCTTGGTGATTGTGGACGAACAACACCGCTTCGGCGTCGCCCAACGTCTCGCCCTCAAAAACAAAGGGCGCGACGTCCACCAGCTGATGATGTCCGCCACCCCTATCCCGCGCACGCTCGCCATGAGTTTCTTCGCCGACTTGGATGTGTCCATCATCGACGAATTGCCGCCCGGGCGCACCCCGATTAAAACCCGTCTCGTCAACAACGTCCGCCGCGCCGAAGTCGAAGGCTTCGTTCTCAACATCTGCCGCAAAGGGCAGCAGGCATACTGGGTCTGCCCGCTGATTGAAGAAAGCGAAACCCTGCAACTGCAAACCGCCACCGAAACCCTCGAGCAGCTTCAGGCAGCCTTGCCCGAACTCAACATCGGCTTGGTACACGGACGCATGAAAGCCGCCGAAAAAGCCGAAGTCATGGCTCAGTTTGCCGCAGGTCGTCTGAACGTCTTGGTCGCCACCACCGTCATCGAAGTCGGCGTAGATGTGCCCAACGCCGCCCTGATGGTGATCGAACACGCCGAGCGCATGGGCTTGGCGCAGCTGCACCAATTACGTGGACGGGTAGGGCGCGGCGCGGCAGAAAGCGTGTGTGTTCTTCTATTTGCCGAACCCTTGAGCGAACTCGCCAAAGCGCGGCTGAAAGTCATCTACGAACACACCGACGGCTTCGAAATCGCCCGCCAAGACCTCAACATCCGCGGTCCCGGCGAATTTCTCGGCGCGCGCCAAAGCGGCGTCCCCATGCTGCGCTTCGCCAACCTCGAAGAAGACCTGCATCTCTTGGAACAAGCGCGCGAAATCGCCCCGATGTTGATTGAACAAAACCCCGAAATCGTCGAAGCGCATCTGGCAAGATGGCTTGCTAGCAGGGAAGGGTATTTGGGGGTGTGAGGTCGTCTGAGGTCGTCTGAAAAGGCTTCGCCTGCGGATAATGGACAAGGGGCGCATGATTGCGCCCCTTGTCGTGTGTTTTGTGTTTGAAGAAAAGAGTGATGGTGTGCTGGGTTTGAAGCTGTTAGAGCGTTCCCGATATGTCCGGACTATTAGGAGACTTGGGTGGCAAAAGGGATAATAATCCCGACAAGCATGCACCCTGCCCCTATCATCAAGCCGAGCATAGACAGCGCGAAAACGATTACGGAAACATACGGACGGACTTGAAGAGAAAACTTGCTGTAATCAACCGGTCCCAGCGTAGCTGTAATCAAATTATTGACGACACCTTTGGGCTCTCTTTTGTTGTTTATCGAAAGAACATATGTTCCTTCTTCTGCTTGAAAACAAAATAATACGTTTCGGGTTGTCCCAAAGCCGTTCACTTCAAGTGAGAGACATCCTGATTGAGGGATATGTTTGCCTGTTTTTTGATTGATGATGCTTAAACTGAGCGCGCCCAGTGTTACTCTTATAAACTGTTTGTCCATAAGCCATACACTATATTTCCCTTTTTTTGTCAGCGTAAATGTCCCCTCTTGTTGGGTACAGGGCATCTCATAGACTATTTCGGTGCTGACATACCGGAGCATGTGTTTCAGGCTGATGATGAATAAGGTGAATCCTATCGGTATCAATAAAAGCAGTAAGAATTTCATGTTTTTTATCCATGATTTTTTCGGGAAAAGTATATTGCCTCTATTCAAGCCTTGATTTTTATAGTGGATTAAATTTAAACCAGTACGGCGTTGCCTCGCCTTGCAATACTATTTGTACTGTCTTCGGCTTCGTCGCCTTGTCCTGATTTAAATTTAATCCACTATATATCCTTCACGCCTGAGAGACATTTAAATATGATTATATTATAAAATTCCCTGACCGATTCTTTGTCTTGGGGCTGTCGGCAGCCCCCTAGTGTTGTCCAACATATAAAAAGGTCGTCTGAAATCTTTTTCAGACGACCTTTTAGACTTTATGGACAACCGGCTTTATTTCGTGCCGTAATTAGGTTGCAACAGGGCGCAGGGTTGGCGTTCCCTGCGGCTGCGGCGGCTTCGTCCGGCGATGGTGCCGCAGGCGGCGCCGGGATCGGTTTTGTCCGCTTTGGGGGATTTGTCGCCGCGGTCGTTACGCTCGTTACGTTCATTGCGTTCGCTGCGGTTGTTCCGTTCGGAGCGGTTTCTGTCGCTGCTGCGGCTGCGGGTCGGTGCGGGTTGGGTGTCTGCGGCGGCATCGCCGTCGGCGTCTGCGCCCCACCAGTTTGGCTCGAAACCTTCGATGCGTTCGACAGCCAAGTCGTTGCCGGTCAGCTCTTTGATGGCTTCAAACATTTTTTGCTCGGTTTTGTCCATCAGGGAAATGGCAACGCCGTCCGCGCCTGCCCGTCCGGTGCGTCCGATGCGGTGGACGTAGTCTTCGGGCTGGGTCGGCAGCTCGTAGTTGATAACGAAGGGCAGCTCGGCGATGTCCAGTCCGCGTGCGGCGACGTCGGTGGCAACGAGGACGCGCAGGCTGCCTTCTTTGAAGGCGTTGAGGGTTTCGAGGCGGCTTTGCTGGGATTTGTCGCCGTGGATGGATTGGGCGGCGAGGTTGCGGCGCACGAGGTCGCGGGTCACTTGGTCGACGCTTTGTTTGGTTTTGCAGAACACGATGACTTGGTTCATCTGCAAATCGACAATCAGCCGCTCTAGGAGGTTACGTTTTTTAAGCGCGTCAACGGCGATGATGTGTTGCTCGACATTGGCGCTGGTGGTGTTTTGCGCGGCGACTTCGACGATTTCGGGCGCGTTCATGAAGTCTTTGGCGAGTTTGCGGATGGGCGGTGCAAAGGTTGCGGAAAAGAGCAGGGTTTGGCGTTGTTTGGGCAGCATCTGCATGATTTTGCGGATGTCGTCGATGAAGCCCATGTCCAGCATACGGTCGGCTTCGTCGAGAACGACGATTTCGACTTTGTTGAGGTTGATGTTTTTTTGTTTGACGTGGTCAAGCAGCCTGCCGACGGTGGCGACGACGATTTCGCAGCCAGCGCGCAGGTCGGCGGTTTGTTTGTCCATGTTGACGCCTCCGAAGAGGACGGTATGGCGCAGCGGCAGGTTTTTGATATAGCCCTGCACGTTTTGGTCGATTTGGTCGGCGAGTTCGCGCGTCGGGGTCAACACCAGCATACGCACGGGGTGCATCGCGGGCGATGTGCTGGCGGTGGCGTAGCGTTTGAGGCGTTCTAGACTGGGCAGCATAAAGGCGGCGGTTTTGCCCGTGCCGGTTTGGGCGGCGGCGAGCAAGTCGTGGCCGGCGAGTGCTTTGGGAATAGCGGCGGCTTGGATGGGCGTCGGGTTTTCGTAACCTTGTTCGGTCAGTGCGGAAACGAGTTCGCTGCCCAGCCCGAGTGAGGCAAATGGATTCATGGCGGTATCTTTCTGTCCAGACAAGATGCGGCATGCCGCGAGGGGTCGTCTGAAACGGGAGGATGTTTTGATGATGTTTTTTATAGGATGCCGCCGGCAAAGTGTGTGGCCGGGGTACGGCAAACCGCAGAAATGGGATGTGGTTTCTGCGGTATGGAAAGGTAAGCGCGATTATGCCATAAAACCCCTGCGCCGCCTAACGGCAGGCGGGCGGAGCATAGTTGTTTGGCTGCGTTACCGAGTCGGTAAGGGAATTTTTTACATTGCCATGCCGGCGGTGTTTATGTTTCTTAAATTTTTGAAACCGCTTATCATTTTCTGACGGCATTTACTGTCATAGTTCAAACTTATCGAAACCTTTCATATGTAAATGAAACTAAATCGTACTAATGGGACTCTGTTTTGGGACAGACGCAAATTTGCGCTGTAAACCATCAATCACAATAGGAATATACGACATGAAAACTTTATTGATCGCCGTTGCCGCTGCAAGCCTGATGCTGGGTGCCTGCTCTAGCAGCAAAACTTCTGAAGAAGCTAAAACTCCTAGCGTTAGCGTTGAAGAAGCAATTGCTCAATGTCAACAAGCTTCCGGTGCCAACCAAGACCGCGCCGTGTTCGATGCATGTATGAAAGACAAAGGCTACCAACGCAGCGCCGCTGAAGGTGGTGCCGCTACTTCTGCACCTGCCGCACAATAAGCACAGCTAGGAATTATTGATGTATTACCCGATCTGTTCGGGGTCATACATCAACAATTTCTCGCCATGCTTGCCCCGCCTGATTGCATTCACTCCCGGAAGGTAAGGCGGGGATAAACGCAAAGGTCGTCTGAAACCTGATTTTGGGTTTCAGACGACCTTTGCGTTTGTTTTATTTGGCGGATTCGGTTATTACAAGGCGCGGTCAAAATACAGCGGCACGCCCGATGCTTCGCTCATCCGCAGCAGGTAATCCATAATCTTTTGCGGCCACTCGATACCACGCACGACGGTCAGGTTGCGCAATATCGGGAACACCAACACGTCTTCCATACCGACTTCACCGTTTAAGCCCGTGCCGTCTTCGGTCATCAGCGTTTCCAGTTCCGCTAAATCCTCGTGCAGCCGTTCCACATACTGACCGGTTTTGTCCAAATTGGTGGCAAAGCTGCCGATGTTTTTCTCTTTTTTGTCCGTGAAATATTTCACCGCTTCCAGCGTTTCAAATTCGGGCAAACCGATTTTCACGACGCGCGGATGGACGAGTTTGGTGTTGTAGCCGCCCACTTTGTCCAACCATGCCTGGATTTCGGGGCGGGTTTCATCTTTCAGACGACCCTCGCGGTCAAGATAGCGGACAACGTCCAAACTCTCGCCCATAAACGAACCGTCTTCTTTTTGCAGGATAGGCACTTGTTTTGCGCCAATCATGCCGATGGGCGTCGCCTCGTCGTCATTTGCCAGCACGACTTCTTCAACGTCCGCGCCAAACAGCCCCTCCGCCATCCGCGCACGCACGCAAAACGGGCAATGGTCGTAAATATACAGCTTCATCGGATACTCCTTTTCATGTTCATCAAACGGACGAACCATATCATTTCAGGTCGTCTGAAACAACCCGCTTACAGACGTTATAGTGGATTAACTTTAAATCAGGACAAGGCGACGAAGCTGCAGACAGTACAGATAGTACGGTAAGGCGAGGCAACGCCGTACTGGTTTAAAGTTAATCCACTATATCCCGCAAAACAGCCCGCAAATCCCTTTGGCAACCTGTTACAATAAACCTGTTTTTATCGAAACGAAAAGACACCATCATGACCATCACCAGCCCGATTCAAGACACGCAAAGCGCGACTCCGCAAGAATTGCGCGAATGGTTCGACAGCTACTGCGCCGCGCTGCCGGACAACGATAAAAACCTCATCGGCACCGCATGGTCGCTGGCGCAGGAACACTATCCCGCCGATGCCGTTACGCCGTATGGCGAGCCGCTGCTCGACCATTTCCTTGGCGCGGCGCAGATGGTCAATGAACTCGACCTGCTCCCCGATGCCGTCGCCGCGACGCTGCTTGCCGACATCGGGCGCTACGTCCCCGACTGGAATCTATTGGTTTCCGAACGCTGCAACAGCACCGTCACAGAGCTGGTCAAAGGTGTGGACGAAGTGCAGAAGCTTACACACTTCGCCCGTGTGGACAGCCTCGCCACTTCCGAAGAGCGCGCGCAGCAAGCCGAAACCATGCGTAAAATGCTGCTGGCGATGGTAACTGACATCCGCGTCGTGTTAATCAAACTCGCCATGCGCACCCGCACCATGCAGTTTCTCAGCAATATCCCCGACAGCCCTGAAAAACGCGCCGTCGCCAAAGAAACCCTCGACATCTTCGCCCCGCTCGCCAACCGTCTAGGCGTGTGGCAGCTCAAATGGCAGCTCGAAGACCTCGGCTTCCGCCATCAAGAACCCGAAAAATACCGCGAAATCGCGCTGCTTTTGGACGAAAAACGCACCGAACGCCTCGAATACATCGAAAACTTTCTCAACATTCTGCGCGGCGAACTCAAAAAATACAACGTCCACTTTGAAGTCGCCGGCCGTCCGAAACACATCTACTCCATTTACAAAAAAATGGTGAAGAAAAAACTCAGCTTCGACGGGCTGTTTGACATCCGCGCCGTGCGGATTTTGGTCGATACCGTCCCCGAGTGTTACACCACGCTGGGTATCGTCCACAGCCTTTGGCAGCCCATCCCCGGCGAGTTCGACGACTACATCGCCAACCCTAAAGGCAACGGCTATAAAAGTTTGCACACCGTTATCGTCGGCCCCGAAGACAAAGGTGTGGAAGTGCAAATCCGCACCTTCGATATGCACCAATTCAACGAATTCGGTGTCGCCGCGCACTGGCGTTATAAAGAGGGTGGTAAAGGCGATTCCGCCTACGAACAGAAAATTGCCTGGTTGCGCCAACTCTTGGACTGGCGCGAGAACATGGCGGAAAGCGGCAAGGAAGACCTCGCCGCCGCCTTCAAAACCGAACTTTTCAACGACACGATTTATGTCCTGACCCCGCACGGCAAAGTCCTCTCCCTGCCTACGGGCGCGACCCCCATCGACTTCGCCTACGCTCTGCACAGCAGCATCGGCGACCGCTGCCGTGGCGCGAAAGTCGAAGGGCAAATCGTGCCGCTGTCCACCCCGCTCGAAAATGGACAGCGCGTCGAAATCATTACCGCCAAAGAAGGGCATCCTTCCGTCAACTGGCTCTACGAAGGCTGGGTCAAATCCAGCAAGGCAATCAGCAAAATCCGCGCCTACATCCGCCAGCAAAACGCCGACACCGTGCGCGAAGAAGGCCGCGTCCAACTCGACAAGCAGCTTGCCAAACTCACGCCCAAACCCAACCTGCAAGAGCTTGCCGAAAACCTCGGCTACAAAAAACTCGACGACCTCTACACTGCCGTCGGACAAGGCGAAATTTCCAACCGCGCCATCCAGAAAGCCTGCGGCACGCTGAACGAACCGCCGCCCGTGCCCGTCAGCGAAACCACCATCGTCAAACAGTCCAAAATCAAAAAAGGCGGCAAAACCGGCGTCCTCATCGATGGCGAAGACGGCTTGATGACCACGCTGGCCAAATGCTGCAAACCCGCGCCGCCCGACGATATTGTCGGCTTCGTTACCCGCGAGCGCGGCATTTCGGTACACCGCAAAACCTGCCCCTCTTTCCAACACCTCGCCGAACAAGCGCCTGAAAAAGTGTTGGACGCAAGCTGGGCGGCGTTGCAGGAAGGGCAAGTGTTCGCCGTCGATGTCGAAATCCGCGCCCAAGACCGCTCGGGACTTTTGCGCGACGTATCCGACGCGCTCGCCCGCCACAAACTCAACGTTACCGCCGTGCAAACCCAGTCCCGCGACTTGGAAGCCAGCATGAGGTTCACGCTCGAAGTCAAACAAGTCAACGACCTCCCGCGCGTCCTCGCCAGCCTCGGCGACGTCAAAGGCGTGTTGAGCGTCACGCGCTTGTAAGGGGGAGCAAAAGGTCGTCTGAAAAACGGATTTCGGTTTTTTCAGACGACCTTTTTGTCTGTATCGTCAATCGATATCGGAAGTATCTGTTCAGTTATTTCTGCCTGCGCGGAAATAACGGCAATTTGAGTAGCTTTGATAAATCTTTATCTGCTTCCCAAGAACAGCCACACCTTCAAATCAAAGGTCGTCTGCAAACTGCAATATGCGGTTTTCAGACGACCTTTTGTGTTGCCCTGTTCAAAGCAAGGCTAAACCTGATTCGGGCAGGGTTTAATGATCGACGGTAATGCCTTTGCTTTCTTGCTGTTTCTGTTCGTCCAGTTTCTTTTGCAGCGTGTCGCACGGGGTGTCACAGTCGCAGACTTTTTTCATGCCCAGCGAGGAAATGCCGCCGCAACTGCCTTTGATGGTGCGCTTGGAAAAAATATAGCCGACCGCCATGCCGAGGATGACAAGGAGGAAGAGGCCGAAGGTGAGGAGTAGGGTTTTCATGATGGTGTTCCTGTGGGATGGATATGAGTGTGCGGGTATTAATGGAGTAGTTTTTTAAACGCGCCGGACATTTCGGTATGGTAGCCGTTTTGGTCGCGGATAATCAGGAAAACGGCGAGGTTTTGCTGTTCAGCGAGTTTGAGGGCTTCGGTTTCGCCGAGTACGAAAAGTCCGGTGGACAGACCGTCGGCGGTGGTGGCGTTATCGGCGACGACGCTGATGGAGGCGAGGCGGTGCGACAGCGGACGGCGGGTTTTGGGGTCGATGATGTGGGACAGCCGCCTGCCTTGCGGGTCAACGTGAAAAATGCGGTAGTCGCCGGAGGTGGCGAGAGAGCGGTTGTCGAGTGGGATAACGATTTGGGTGTTGCCGCCTTGGACGATGTTGGGCTGTTCGATGCCGATGCGCCAAGGTTCGCCTTGGGCGTTGCGACCCTTGCCGTGTAACTCGCCGCCTATTTCAACAAGGTAGTTGTTGATGCCGAGTTTTTCAAGTTCGCCTGCCACTTTGTCCACGCCGAATCCTTTGGCGATGGAGGAAAGGTCGAGATAGGTTTCGGGCTGGGTTTTGGCGAGCGTGGCTTGTTTGCCGTCTTGCGTCAGGATGATTTTGTCGGTGCCGGTTTGGGCGGCGGCTTTGTCGATTTCGGCTTGGGTGGGTTCGCGGGTGATTTCTTTGTTCGGTCCGAAGCCCCAAAGGTTGACGAGCGGGCCGACGGTTACGTCAAGTGCGCCTTGTGTGAGGCGGTTGAGGCGTAAGGCTTCGGCGGTAACGGCGGCGAAATCGGCGGAAACGGGCATGTGCTTGCGGGTTTCGCGCATTTGGTTGAAGCGGCTGATTTCGGAGTCTGCGCGGTAGGTGGACATTTGGCGGTTGACTTCTTCGAGCGCGCCGTCAATCTGCTTTTTCACGGCTTCGGGTGCGGGCGGGTTGGGGAGGTCGTCTGAAAGGTATTTGACGGTATAGGTCGTCCCCATCGTTTCGCCCTGAAGCACGGTTTGTTCGGATGTTTTCTTGCCGCACGCACCCAAGGGTAGGGTAAGGACGAGGGTGGCGGCAAGGGCGGGAATGGCAGAGGGTAGGTGCATGATAGGGTGTTCGGGTGTTTTCAGACGACGTATTGTAACGTAAAACGCAAAGGCGCGCGGCTTGCGGGGGAAGGGCTTTTCTGCTAACATCCGCGCTGCATTAAGAGTTGGGAATTCCATGCCAACCTGCTTTTCAGACGGAAAGGTAAGGTGGACGGCTGTAAAGCCGATGTGGTCCGAGAGGGCAATTCAAATCCCCCCGCTTGATGCGGGAATTTTTTTGCCCGTATGTTCTGTACGGGCAGGATTCCGAACCGCTTTATCCAAGTAGGAATATTTATCATTTGGATGGAGCGCAGGTGGAAATTTTGTTATGATTTCCGTTGTGGGATATATATTGAAACAACAGGTCGTCTGAAAGCCGACGGCTTGTTTTTGAAGGAAAATATTGAAATGAGCGAATATCTGTTTACTTCCGAATCGGTTTCCGAAGGCCATCCGGACAAAGTAGCCGACCAAGTGTCCGATGCGATTTTGGATGCGGTTTTGGCGCAAGACCCCAAAGCGCGCGTCGCGGCGGAAACTCTGGTAAACACCGGTTTGTGCGTGTTGGCAGGCGAAATCACCACCACCGCCCATGTGGACTACATCAAGGTCGCACGCGAAACCATCAAACGCATCGGCTACAACTCGTCCGAGCTGGGATTTGACGCCAACGGCTGCGCGGTCGGCGTGTACTACGACCAGCAATCCCCCGACATCGCCCAAGGCGTGAACGAAGGCGAAGGCATAGACCTGAACCAAGGCGCGGGCGACCAAGGCTTGATGTTCGGCTACGCCTGCGACGAAACCCCGACCCTGATGCCGTTTGCCATCTATTACAGCCACCGCCTGATGCAGCGTCAAAGCGAATTGCGCAAAGACGGCCGCCTGCCTTGGCTGCGTCCCGACGCAAAAGCGCAGCTGACCGTGGTTTACGACAGCGAAACCGGCAAAGTAAAACGCATCGACACCGTCGTCCTGTCCACCCAGCACGACCCTGCCATCAGCCATGAAGAACTGAGCAAAGCCGTGATTGAGCAGATTATCAAGCCCGTTCTGCCGCCCGAAATGCTGACTGCCGAAACCAAATACCTGATCAACCCGACCGGTCGCTTCGTCATCGGCGGCCCGCAAGGCGACTGCGGTCTGACCGGTCGCAAAATCATCGTCGATACCTACGGCGGCGCAGCTCCGCACGGCGGCGGCGCGTTCTCTGGCAAAGACCCGTCTAAAGTGGACCGTTCCGCCGCTTACGCCTGCCGTTATGTCGCGAAAAACATCGTCGCTGCAGGCTTGGCAACCCAATGTCAGATTCAGGTTTCCTACGCCATCGGCGTTGCCGAACCGACCTCGATTTCCATCGACACTTTCGGTACAGGCAAAATCAGTGAAGAAAAACTGATTGCTTTAGTTCGCGAACATTTCGACCTGCGCCCCAAAGGCATCGTCCAAATGCTCGACCTCTTGCGCCCGATTTACAGCAAATCCGCCGCCTACGGCCATTTCGGGCGCGAAGAGCCCGAATTTACTTGGGAGCGAACTGACAAAGCAGCCGCATTGAAAGCAGCCGCAGGCGTATAAAACAACTATCGAGGTCGTCTGAAAAGGAGTTTCAGACGACCTTTTTTCGTCCGTTCAAAAACTTTTTGGCAAACGACGTATCATACGTTTGTTTTACACAAGAACAGTGTGGCGCTGTTTGACATTGCCGCGCTGTTCTTTGTTCGTCCACTAATAAAATAAAACTGAAGGAATACACCATGAAAAAATGGCTGCTGGCTGTTTTGCCCGCCACCGCGCTTGCCGCACCGACTCAAGGCTTTTATTAAAATTACCAAGACTGGGACATTGCTTGCGACAATACCGGCACCTGCCGTCTCGCCGGATATCAGGCGGAAGAGACAGAAACGCCGGTTTCCATCTTGTTTACCCGACAAGCAGGGGCGAATGCTGCCGTTGTTGGTGAAGTTTCACTGCTGCCGTTTAACGACGATGAGCGTCAACTCGCCCGCGTGGCAGCCCGCAGCGAATTGATGCTGGACGGCAAATCACTGGGCAAATTGGCGTTGAACAAAAAAGGCAAAGGCAAATTGACCGGCGCGCAAACCAACGCCTTGCTCGAAGCGTTGAAAAAAGAAAGCAAAATCAGCATCCGCGCGGGAAAATATGAATGGCACTTGTCCGACAAAGGCGCGGCGGCGGCAATGTTGAAAGCGGACGAATTCCAAGGTCGTCTGAATACGCCTTCCGCGCTGATTCGTAAAGGCGACAGCAGTCAGGCAGTCCTCAGCCCGCAGCCCAAACCCGTCATCCGCGCCGTTGCCGTGCCGAAAAAAGCGGGCGATATACTGGAACAAGACACACCGCGCCACAGCGCCGTCATGAAGCTCTTGAGCGACAGCAACCGCGTTTCCGAAGGCGACGATAATTACTGTCGTGCCCTGCACAATAAAGAGCAAATGCATTGGAACCGCAGCCTGTATGTCCATCCGCTCAACGATCGTCAGGTTTTGATTTCGGCAATCTGTATCGGCGGCGCGTATCAAACCAGCGGCTACTATGCCATTGCCGATAAAGAGTTGACCAAAATCGAACAAGTGCTGCCGCCGATGATATATGGCGGACACGGCGGTTTCGATGAGAAAACAGCCACCCTCAGCGGCAGCTTCAAAGGCCGCGGCATAGGCGACTGTTGGACAAGCAATACGGCGGTATGGGACGGCAAGAGCTTCGTCCGCAGCGGCGAACACACTACCGGCTCATGCAAAGGCTTTACCGGCGGCGCGTGGGTGATGCCGATTTTTGATACCCGTGTCGAGCGTTAAAACACGCTGAATATCGATGCCATACGGCAAAAACCGTTTTAAAAATGCCCGCAAGATTGAGCCATTTTGCGGGCATTTGCTATAGTGGATTAACTTTAAATCAGGACAAGG
>NZ_KV794919.1:0-6793 GCF_001808875.1 Neisseria sp. HMSC064E01 | reverse complement strand
GTACTGGTTTAAAGTTAATCCACTATACATGCGGGCGATGTTTTGAAGGGAAAAGACGCGGGAATCGAATGCCCGTTTTCAGACGACCTTTTTCCTTATACAATAGCCGCTTGAATTTTATATATTCTGATATAAAGGATACGGATTATGTTCGGCAAACAACTCTTTGAAGAAGTCAGCGCCAAAATCAGCGAAACCATCGCCAACAGCCCCGCCAAAGACATGGAGAAAAACGTCAAAGCCATGCTCGGCAGCGCGTTCAACCGCATGGACTTGGTTACGCGCGAAGAATTCGACATTCAGCAGCAGGTGTTGATTAAAACTCGCACCAAGCTGGTCGAACTGGAAGAGCGTCTAGCAAAACTCGAAGCCGCGCAAGAGCCGGAACAGACTGCATTGGAAGCTGCCGAAGCCGCAGCCGAAGAAGCCGTCGAAGAAATCAAACAGCAAACCGAAGCCGGCGAATAAGGTCGTCTGAAACATGTCGCTTGCCTTGGTTTACAGCCGCGCCTTGAGCGGCATGAATGCGCCGTTGGTCGAAGTGGAAGCCCACCTTGCCAACGGCCTGCCTCATTTCAATATCGTCGGATTGCCCGACACCGAAGTCAAAGAAAGCCGCGACCGCGTGCGCGCCGCCATCATCCAAAGCGGTTTCGACTTTCCCGCCAAAAAAATCACCGTCAACCTCGCCCCTGCCGACCTGCCCAAAGAATCGGGACGTTTCGACCTGCCGATTGCGTTGGGCATACTCGCCGCATCCGGACAAATTGCACCCGAAAAGCTCGCGCAGTACGAGTTTGCCGGCGAATTGGCGCTTTCCGGCATGTTGCGCCCCGTGCGCGGCGCGTTGGCGATGGCATGGCAGGGCATGCAGGCGGGGCGCTCTTTCGTCTTGCCGCAGGAAAACGCAGAACAAGCCGCCGTGATGCGCGGCATTACCGTTTACGGTGCGCGTTCGTTGGGCGAAGTCGCCGCCCATTTGAACGGCATCGAACCCTTGGCGCAAACCGACTGTCAAGTCCCGCAGAGGTCGTCTGAAAACGCCAAACTGCCCGACCTCATTGATGTCAAAGGTCAACACACCGCCCGCCTTGCTTTGGAAATCGCCGCCGCGGGCGGACACAGCCTCTTGATGATGGGCCCACCGGGAACGGGCAAATCCATGCTTTCCCAACGGCTGCCCGGCATTCTGCCGCCTTTGACCGAAGACGAATTGGTCGAAGTATGGGCATTGCGTTCGCTCCTGCCCAACCACCAGCAACAACTCGACAGCCACCGTCCTTTCCGCAGCCCGCACCATAGCGCCAGTTCGGCAGCCATGGTCGGCGGAGGTTCCGACCCGCGTCCGGGCGAAATTTCATTGGCGCATCACGGCGTTTTGTTTTTGGACGAGCTGCCCGAGTTTGACCGCAAAGTTTTGGAAGTCCTGCGCGAACCTTTGGAAAACGGCGAAATCCACATTTCCCGCGCGGCACGCCAAGCCGTCTATCCGGCGAAATTCCAGCTTGTTGCCGCCATGAACCCTTGTCCGTGCGGTTATCTCGGGCATCCCGTCAAACCCTGCCGCTGCACGCCCGAAAGCGTTGCGCGTTACCGCAGCAAGATTTCCGGCCCGCTGCTCGACCGCATCGATTTGACCATCGAAGTTCCGAGCCTGTCCGCCGCCGAACTGATGCAGCAGGAAGCAGGGGAAAGCAGCGCCCGTGTGTTAGAGCGCGTGATCGCCGCCCGCGACAAACAATACGCGCGGCAAGGTAAAGTGAATGCCGCCTTGAGTGTCAGTGAACTCGATACGTCCGCCCGCATCCAAAAAGAAGCGCAGGAAGCCTTGGGCAATCTGTTGGAAAAACTTTCACTCTCCGCACGCAGCTTCCACCGTATCATGCGCGTGGCGCGTACGTTGGCGGATTTGGCGGGCGATGAAGAAGTCGGCAGAAGCCATGTTTTGAAAGCCGTCAGCTTCCGCCGCGCGTTGTAAAAATTTTTCAGACGACCTTGAATACTGAAAATGGAAGATTCAAGATAAAAAGCCGAGACAGTTTGGGTATATCGCTGGTGTTTTAAGCGCGGAATATTCTGTTTTATCAGGAGAAATTCCGTTGCTGGTAAACTGTCAGCACGTCCTAACATCACGGCGGTTTTCGTAAAAACCATGTAAACAAACGGCGCATTTTTGCCCAATATAAAGGATATTGATAAAATGACCCGTCCCTGCCGATGGCAGCAGCAGATTCATCTGCCGCCAAAAGGTCGTCTGAACGGCATCATCAATATAGGTATCTCATGAATAAGAACACTCAATACGGCAAAGGCCTTTTCGGCTTTTTCTTCGGCCTCCTCCTCGCTACCGGCGTGATCGGGGGCATCCTGTATTTTCTGAATCAAGACACGCCGAACGCATTCAAGGGCGCGACCGAGCCGCAAAAACAGCAAACCGAGCCTGAAATCCTCAAGCCGCAGGAAAAATCCAAACCTGAGGCTAAGCCTGAAGCGGAAGAACAGTCTGTCGTTGTTCCCGTAGAGAAAGAGCGTCCGACCGAAGAGGTTAAGCCTGAGGCGAAACGCAGCGAGGTTGACGACGATGCGGCAGCCAAAGAAAAAGAACGCGCTGAGAAAGAAGCGCAAGAAAAGGCAGATAAAGCCAAAGCTGACAAAGAGCGCGCAGACAAAGAAAAAGCGGAAAAAGAACGTGCCGTCCGCGAAGCGGAAGACGAAGCCCGTGAAACAGAAAAAGCCCTGCGCGAAGCTGAAAAAGAAGACAAAGACGCTGCCGAACGCGAGTTGAAACAAAAACTTGCCGAGAAAAAAGCAGAGCTTGCGAAAAAACGCGAAGAAAAAGCCAAAGCCGACAAAGAAGCTGCCGATAAAGCCAAGAAGGCAGCCGAGTTGACCGACAAACAAAAAGCGCGCGCCGAGCGCAAACTTGCCGAGAAAAAAGCGGCAGAGAAGAAAGCCGCCGAAGCCAAGAAAACCGAAACGGCCAAAACTAACAAACCGACCCCCGAACAAATCCTGAACAGCGGCAGCATCGAAAAAGCCCGTCAGGAAGCGAATAAAGGCGCGGCGAAAGAAGCGAAGAAAGCCGATGCGGACAAACAAACCGCCAAAGCCGACAATGCCAAAGCTGAGACCAAAGCAGCAGAAGGCGGTAAAAAAGTCATCCTGCAAATGGGTTCATACGCCGACCGCAACAGCGCCGACGCGCAACGTGCCAAACTCGCCATGCTGGGCATTTCGTCCAAAGTGGTCGAGCGCACCAACGGCGACAAAACCGTTTACCGCGTGCAAAGCAACAGCATGTCGTCTGAAGCCGCGAAAAACGTTCAGAAAGACTTGCAAAAACACAATATCAACAGCCTGATGCGTTCGGCTCAATAAGGAGGCGGCAATGAAACGGACAACCAAACCGGCAGCCGTACTCCTCAGCCTCGCGCTTGCTTTTTCCGCAAGCGCACAGGCTGCGGTTGAAGGGGTGGATTACACGGTTTTGAACAAACCGATTCCGCAACAAGATGCATCCAAAATCGAAGTTTTGGAATTTTTAGGCTATTTCTGCGTACATTGCCAAAACTTTGATCCCGTCTTGCTGTCATACAGCAAAACTTTCCCGAAAGACGTTTACCTGCGTACCGAACATGTCGTCTGGACGCCTGAAATGTTGGGCTTGGCGCGGGTTGCCGCGGCGGTTAACGCTTCAGGTTTGAAGTATCAGGCAAACCCCGCTATTTTCAAAGCCGTACACGAACAGAAAATCAATTTGGCGGATACCGCCACTTTCAAAAGCTGGGCGGCGGCACAAAAAAGCTTTGACAGCAAAAAACTGATTGCTGCATACGACGCACCCGCGAGCCTTGCAGCCGCTAAAAAAATGCAAAACCTGACCGAGACTTACCGTATCGAAGGCACGCCGGATGTCATCGTCGGAGGCAAATATCGGGTCATATTCAGCAGCGATTGGGAGAATGGGCAGAAAACCATAGGCGAGCTGATTAACAAAGTCCGCCAAGAGCGTTCCGGCAAAGCCGCGCGCTGACGGAATTTATCCAGACAGTTTCGGAATGACCGCAAAAGATAAGGCGGTTTCCGAACTGTCTGTTTGTTTTGGGCGGCGTAAAATCCATAAAAACGATACTGCTGAGGGATGGCGCAAACACCGCTATACCGCAGCAGTTTTCCGATTCTGATACCGCTTCATCCTGAAATCCAGACGGGCAAACGTCGTCTGAAAACCAAAAAAGAAAGCAATATGGACATTTTGACTTTATTAAAAGCCCTGATTATGGGCATTGTGGAAGGCTTGACGGAATTTCTGCCGATTTCGAGTACCGGCCACTTGATTGTATTGGACGACTTGCTCAATTTCCACAGCAACGGCAAAGTCTTTGAGATCGCCATCCAACTGGGCGCGGTACTTGCCGTGATTTTTGAATACCGTCAGCGTTTTACCTCCGTTTTGTCCGGAGTAGGCAAAGACCGTGCCGCCAACCGCTTCGTGTTGAACCTTGCCATCGCGTTTGTGCCGGCCGCTTTGATGGGATTTTTGTTTAGAAAACAAATTAAATTATATCTGTTTAACCCGATTACCGTCGCCATCATGCTGGTGCTGGGCGGATTCTTTATTTTATGGGTCGAAAAACGCCAAAGCAAAGTCAAACCTAAAGTCAAAAGCGTGGACGAAATGCGCCCGATTGACGCGCTTGTGGTCGGCTGCGCCCAAGTGTGCGCGCTGGTGCCGGGGACTTCGCGTTCGGGCAGTACGATTATGGGCGGTATGCTGTGGGGCATCGAGCGCAAAGCCGCGACTGAATTTTCTTTCTTCCTCGCCGTGCCGATGATGATTGCCGCCACCGGTTATGATGTATTCAAACATTACGAACTCTTTACTTTGCAGGATGTCGCCCTGATTGCCGTCGGTTTCATCGCCGCTTTCTTGGCAGGTTTCTTGGCGATTAAATCGCTGTTGAAATTCGTGTCCAGCAAAAACTATGTTCCGTTTGCCTACTACCGCATCGTCTTCGGCGGATTGATTCTGCTGACTGCGCAGATGGGCTGGGTCAAATGGACTACATGATGTCGAAGCAGAGATAATCTGAACATGACAAAGGTCGTCTGAAACCTCAAAAACAAGGTTTCAGACGACCTTTGATTTATCCGAACACACAATCCCGCAATAGATTCAGATAGTCCCGTTGGAAAGTTATGCTGCTAAAGCCGTACGCGGGAATGAGCGTTGCGGACTATTGTTTTAACGAAAAGGTCGTCTGGAAAACCATCGTTTAAGGTTTTTCAGACGACCTTTTGATAAGAACTTCAGACAGGATTATTCGATGATTTCGGTGAATACGACGGTTTTGCCGCCGCGGGTCAGCGTGGCGAAGCCGTCTTGAAGCTGCCATCTTGTGCTTGCGTTGCGGTATTCCGTGGTTTTGGTCATCGAATGGGTTTGCGTCAGTTTTTCGACCGTACTTCCCTGACGCAGTTCGACCGTCATCGGGCTGTTGCTGTTGACGTAGATAGCGGAGATGCGGCTGCCGTCGGCGGCCTGGTAGCGGATGGCGTTGTTTTGTGCTTCGACAACGACGGCACGCGGGGCATCAGGGCGAACGGCTTTATACGAACCGCAGGCGGTACACAGTCCGAGCAACAGCAGGAGGGCGGATCTCTTCATAGCGTCTCAATAATGGTGGTGGGGAATGTGGCCTTCGAGATGGTAACGCGTTCCGCAGTAGGGGCATTCAATGTCGCTGTCGGACTGAATCGGAAGGAAGACGCGCGGATGACCGTTCCAAGTTTCGTGATTGGGGCCGGAGCAGTGCAGCGGCAGGTCTTTGGGCTGGATAACGACGGTTTCGGTGTTTGCGTTCATGATTTTTCCTTGGTAAGTCCGACCTTATTGTACGATATATCGCCTGCTTGTGCAGCGCAAAAGGTCGTCTGAAAAGAAGTTTTGATTTGATAATGCTTTGGTTATAATGCAGTTTTTATAAATCAGCTTTAAATCCACTTTATTTCAGACGGGCTTTAACATGACGACACTTTTCCGGCAGGATGATTTGAACCCTCAAGATGCGGCAGAATTCCTCTACACATTGAGCGCGGCGTATTTGGATTATACGGATGCGGCAGGCGATGAGGAAATGCTGTGTTTGAACGACGAGCAGCACACGCTGACGGCTTACTGCTATTTGGACAGCCAAGTGCAGGAGGGCGGCTTTGTGCAGCTGATCGCGGCAGGTTACGGCGAATATGTGTTCCATAATCCCGTTGCCGACAGCCTGCGCCGCTGGCGGATTAAACCGACGCCTAAAATTTTGGATAAGGCGAAGGCTTTATACGAGCGGGACGGCGCAAGAATCGAGGAAATGGCGGATGGCGGGGCATCTTTGGACGAGATTCGTGCTAAGTTTCCGGATTTTGAGGAATTGGACGGCGAATATTACGAAATCGCGGACGACGATATGGCAGCGGCTGTGGCGTATGTGTTGGCAAATTGGGAGAAGTTTGCAGAGATTGCAGATTGATGGGGTGTTATAGTGGATTAACTTTAAATCAGGACAAGGCGACGAAGCCGCAGATAGTACATCAGGACAAGGCGATGAAGCCGCAGATAGTACAGATAGTACGGAACCGATTCACTTGGTGCTTTAAGCACCTTAGAGAATCGTTCTCTTTGAGCTAAGGCGAGGCAACGCCGTACTGATTTAAAGTTAATCCACTATAAGAAATATTGAACGGATTTCCCTGTGTAGGAGGTCGTTAGCAAAAGGTCGTCTGAAAATATGTGAACTGTCCC
>NZ_KV794918.1:0-209 GCF_001808875.1 Neisseria sp. HMSC064E01 | reverse complement strand
AAAAAGTCGCTATACCATTGCATAAACTCTTTGCGCTCATTCAGATAATCGGCGCGGTTATAGGCGGCGCGGATTTTGTTGTTTTCAATGTGGGCAAGCTGTCGCTCTATCGCGTCAGGGTTGAAGCCTTGTTCATTCAAAACGCTGCTGGCAAGGGAACGGAAACCGTGCGGGGTTACTCTGCCTTTGTAGCCCATGCGCTCAATGAT
>NZ_KV794917.1:52537-74206 GCF_001808875.1 Neisseria sp. HMSC064E01 | reverse complement strand
TTATGAGTGTCCAAGATTTGGGGGACAGTTCAAACCTTAATTCCGGTTTTCAGACGACCCCTTGGCAAATGCCTGAATCAGCTTGCCGATTCTACGCCATAAGGTTTGTTTGACGTTTTGATGTTCAGCGTCAACACGGCGGCGATGAGAAGGAAGACACCGGCAAAAGTCATGGCGTGTCCCGGGTTGGCGCCAAGCAAGTTCTCATAGACTTTGCTGAAGGTAAGGGTTTGGATCAGCATCGGGATCACAATCATCATGTTGACGATGCCCATATACACGCCGTAGCGTTCTTTCGGGATGGAATGCACGACAATCATAAACGGCACGCCCATCATACTTGCCCAGCCGATACCGAAGCCGATCATTGGGGCAAACATCAGGTATTGATTGGTGATATGCGGAATGGTCAAAAGGGCAAGTGCGGCAAGGGTAACGGCAAAGGCGTGGACGTATTTGGCGGCGTATTTACGCGCCATCCACATCAGTCCGAAGGCGGAAATGAAGGTCACGACGTTATAAAAACCGTTGACCAAACCAGTCCATGCCACTGCCTCCTCATAAGCGACTTTGTTGGCAGAGGTAGCATCCCAGACAGATTTGGCGATACTGTGGGAGATGTATTGCCAGTAGATGAAGAGTGCGTACCATTGGAAGAGGTAAACCGAGGCGAGCTGCCACAAGGGTTTCGGCATATCTTTGATGGCATGGTAAATTTCTTTAACCGCTTCAACAGGGCCGCCGGATTGGGCTTTAATCGCTGCCAGCTCTTCAGGAGGCGGCTCATGTTCGGGCGTGGACAATACGGTTACCAACACCGAGCCGATGGAGCAGACGGCGCCAATATAGAACGAGCCGAATACCCAGTAGGGGATGCCTGCTTCAGAGGTTTGTTGCAACCAGCCGATTTGTTTGAAAATATAGAGCGACACGTTGGCAAGGGTAATGCCTAGACCAGTAAACACGGACTGCATCAGGAAACCGGTAGATTGTTGGCGTTCGGGGACGGTATCGGCGATAAAGGCGCGGAAGGGTTCCATGGCGGTATTGTTGCTGATGTCCAAGAGCCACAGCAGCAATACGGCAACCCACAATGCGGTAACGTGCGGATAGAAAAACAGACACAAGCTGCAACCGATGGCACCAATCAGGAAATACGGGCGGCGGCGGCCGAGACCGGGGATCCATGTACGGTCACTCATGGCGCCGATAAGCGGCTGCACCAGCAGACCGGTAATCGGTCCTGCCATATTGAGGTAAGGCAGTTGCGCGGGGTCAGCTTGTAAGAAACTGAAAATTGGGTTGATGGCGGTTTGCTGCAAACCGAAGCTGTATTGAATACCGAAGAAGCCGAAGTTCATCAGCATAATCTGGCGAAGCGTCAGGGATACTTGTGGGGAAATCTTCATTTTGAAGCGACTCCTGGACTTTATAAGAAGAAAACATGGAACAACAAACTGCGGGAAACACTGCATAGTTGAAGCGGTTGGGCCGCTTTCTTTATTCTTTGGCGTATCGTATTGATACGTTGCAAATAGGTAGAGTGATGCGTTGTTTGTGTTTTCAGACGACCTTTTATTGTCGTATTGTGTCTGCCTCATGAAGCAGACGTCGTCTGAAAGAATGTTTTACTTCAATGCCGTAACCGACTGCCGCCAAATCGTTTCTCCGACAACCCGAACGGGCGGACGGACGGTTTCTTTGGTATCGATAATGTCGAACAGGATTTCCGCCGCCAGCGCGCCCATGCGCATATAGGGCAGCTCGGTGCTGGTCAACGGCGGGAACAGGGTTTCGGCAATCGCGCTGTGGTTGTCGTAACCTGCCACCGATACCTGCTCCGGAACGCGTACGCCGCGCGTCCTCAAAATGCCGTAAACGCGGACCGCCATTTCGTCGTTACCGCAGCAAATGACCGTCGGCGGGTCGGCAAGCGACAATAGTTTCAACACTGCCGCAATCAAAGGTTCGCTGCCGTTGGCAAAGTCGGTGATACCGGTTTGCACCAAGTCGGGATCGAACACCATGTCTGCTTCGTCCAAAGCGCGTCGGTAGCCCGCCAAACGCAGCCGCGTCGCTTCTGCGCCCGCCTGCAAAGTAATGTAAGCGATACGGCGGTGTCCGTGACGGATGATGTTGCGTACCAAATCGTATTGCCCGCGCTCGTCGTCCGGCAAAACCGACGGCGTACCCGCCGCATCGAAGCAGTTGACCAAAACCATCGGGCAGCGGTTGGGCATTTCGGGCAGGACGATTTCGCGGTGCGACTCGGTTACATACAAAATGCCTTCCGCGCGGTGTTCCATAAACGTCCTGACCAAAGGGTCGATTTGCTCGTAGCGGTTGTCCGTATCCGCAATCATCAGCGTTTTGCCCGCTTCGCGGATTTTCTGCTGGATGCCTTTGATTAAAAACATATCCGGCAGACCGTGTACCCCGCCGTATTCGCCCGTACGCGAGATGGCGCCGGTAATCAGTCCGACCAAGTCCGAACGGTTCGACCGCATCACCCGCGCCGCCGAAGACGGGATATAACCCAAAGCCGCAATCGCAGTTTCGACTTTTGCACGGGTTTTATCGCTGACCGGCGCATCGCCGTTGATGACGCGGCTGACCGTTTTGGGTGAGACGCCCGCATAAGCAGCAACATCATAAATTGTAGCCATCTTACGACTCCCGCCTCATCCCTGTTCCATTTGATTACGAAGCATATCACACCTGACATCGGTGTCATACCGAAAAATTTACAGAACTTTGATAAAAATCAATCATATAAATTGCATATTGCATACAATTCTTAACCAAGCCGACTCCCCGTATTCGCCAAACCCGCGCCCCTTTGTTAAACTACATACGACTACATATAGTGGATTAACTTTAAATCAGGACAAGGCGACAAAGCCGCAGATAGTACAGATAGTACGGAACCGATTCACTTGGTGCTTTAAGCACCTTAGAGAATCGTTCTCTTTGAGCTAAGGCGAGGCAACGCCGTACTGGTTTAAAGTTAATCCGCTATAAATATTCACCCTATCGAACCAATCACCACAACGACAATCTATAACTGAATCACATCCCCCGAATGAGCGGGGCGAACCCAATTCCGAAGGAAACCCGATGACCGCATTTACCGAAGCATGGCAAGCCCTTGAACAACACCGGCTCGACACACAACACCTCCACCTGCGCGACCGCTTCGCCGCCGAACCCGACCGCTTCGGCAATATGCACGAAACCCTCGACGGCCTCCTCTTCGATTACAGCAAAAACCGCCTCGGCGAAGACACTTTGCAACTCTTGTGCCTCCTTGCCGAAGCCTCGCCCCTAGCCGGACAAATGCACGCCATGCAAAACGGCGAAAAAATCAACCTCAGCGAACACCGCGCCGTCCTCCATACCGCCTTGCGCCTGCCGCCCGACGCCGCGCCCGTTTACGTTGACGGCGAAAACATCCTCCCCAAAATCCACCGCGAACTCGACCGCGCCCTCGCCTTCGCCGAATCACTCAACAACGGCAGCCACAGGGGCATCACCGACAAACCCATCACCGACTTCGTCCACATCGGTATAGGCGGCTCCGACCTCGGCCCCAGAATGTGCGTAGAAGCCCTCAAAGCCTACCGCCAAAACATCCGCGTCCACTTCGTCAGCAATTCAGACGACGCCGATATCAGCCGCACACTCGCCCACCTCAAACCCGAAACCACCGTATTCAGCATTGCCAGCAAATCCTTCCGCACGCCCGAAACCCTGCTCAACGCCTACGCCGCCCGCGCCTGGTATCGTGATGCAGGTTTGCCCGAATCCGGCATCTACCGCCACTTCTGCGCCATTTCCTCCGACGTTGCCGCCGCCCGAAACTTCGGCATCGCGCCCGACAACGTCTTCGCCATGTTCGACTGGGTCGGCGGACGCTATTCCGTCTGGTCAACCATCGGCCTGCCCGTCATGGTCACCGTCGGCACAGATCGCTTCCGCGAACTCCTCGCCGGCGCACACGCCATGGACACCCACTTCTTCCAAACCCCCTACCGCCGCAACATCCCCGTCCTCATGGCGCTCATCAGCATCTGGTACAACAACTTCCAGCACGCCGACGGACAAACCGCCGTCCCATACAGCCACAACCTGCGCCACCTCCCCTCGTGGCTCAACCAGCTCGACATGGAAAGCCTCGGCAAAAACCGCACCGCCGACGGCAGTCCCGTCCCCCATACCACAGGCGGCATCGTCTTCGGCGAAGAAGGCGTCAACTGCCAGCACGCCTATTTCCAACTCCTCCACCAAGGCACACGGCTCATCCCCTGCGACTTCATCGTCCCCATGACCACCGCCTACGGCATCAACCGCCAACACCGCTTTACCGTCGCCAACGCCTTCGCCCAAGCAGAAGCCCTGATGAAAGGCAAAACCCTCGAAGAAGCCCGCACCGAACTTGCCGACCTGCCCGAAGCCGAACGCGAACACCTCGCCCCGCAAAAAGAATTCCCCGGCAACCGCCCGAGCAACAGCCTCCTCCTCAGCGCCACCGATCCCCGCCGCCTCGGCATGCTCATGGCGGCATACGAACACCGCACCTTCGTCCAAGGCGCGGTTTGGGGCATCAACCCCTTCGACCAATGGGGCGTCGAATACGGCAAAGAACTCGCCAAAACCATCGAACCCGAACTCGACCGCGGCAACCCGCAGCACGACAGTTCCACCAACGGCCTCATCGCCTTCTACCGCGCCAGCCAAAACCGATAGGCAGTTTAAACATAAAAGGTCGTCTGAAAATCCGATTTTTGAGTTTTTCAGACGACCTTTTTGTGTCTATCGTTTTCGTGGACAAAGTTCACGCTACGCTACGGCATTTGTGTTATCTGCAAACCCCGTAGCTATGTAGCGTGGGCTATGCCCACGAACCAATCAAGATTTCAGACGACCTGTCCATCAATTATCTTCGTGGGTAGAACCCACGCTACGGATACAACGCACACCAAAACCGATATGTAGTCCAAACATAAAAGGTCGTCTGAAAACCTACATCGAGTTTTCAGACGACCTCTGTGCCTATTGTTTTCGTGGACAAAGTCCACGCTACGGCTACGGCGTAAGTGTTGTCAACAGGCTATGTAGCGTGGGCTATGCCCACGAGCCATTGGAGATTCCAGCAAACCGCCTAAAATCCCAGACGCAAAAAAAAGCAGACCCATCAGGTCTGCTTTCAATCTTTCCGATTAATCCAGATTCAAAACGGCGGAGGTGTAAACGTCCTGTACGTCGTCCAAATCTTCCAAAGCATCAATCAGTTTCTGCATTTTGACGGCGTCTTCGCCGGAGAGTTCGGTTTCGTTTTGGGCGCGCATGGTAACGTCGCCGTCAACGGATTTATAGCCCGCGGCTTCCAATGCTGCTTTTACGCCCGCCCAGTCGTTCGGGGCGGTGATGACTTCGATGGAGCCGTCGTCGTTGGCAATCACGTCTTCCGCACCGGCTTCCAAAGCGGCTTCCATCAGCGCGTCTTCGTCAACGCCGGGTTCGAACACCAAATAACCTTGATGCACGAAGTTGAACGCTACGCAGCCGTCGGTACCCAAGTTGCCGCCGTTTTTGGTGAACGCATGGCGCACGTCGGCGACAGTGCGGGTTTTGTTGTCGGTCAGGCAGTCCACCATCAACGCTGCGCCGCCGATGCCGTAGCCTTCGTAGCGCAATTCGATGTATTCCACGCCTTCCAAATTGCCCGTACCTTTGTCGATGGCGCGTTGTACGTTGTCTTTGGGCATATTGTTTTCGGCGGCTTTTTCCAAAGCCAGGCGCAGGCGCGGGTTGGCGCCGGGGTCGCCGCCGCCCATGCGGGCTGCAACGGTGATTTCTTTAATTAAACGGGTGAAGATTTTGCCGCGTTTGGCATCTTGACGGGCTTTTTTATGCTGGATATTCGCCCACTTACTGTGACCTGCCATGATAAATCCTTTCGATTTTCCGCCTTATCCGGCGGGCTCTTGCTCATTTTCAAAGGGCGCATTTTAACATAGGTTGAATATACCTAAAATATTTCAGACGACCCCGCATCCTGCCAAAGGGTCGTCTGAAAACGCTGCCTGCGCCCGAAAAAACGCAAAAATCTTGTCTTTGCCCAAACCTGATCCTTTTTTTCGTTTGCCTCACAAAAGGTTTACGGTATCATGCAGATCTGCTTCAGGATTGTTGACAACTTGGGGCGAAACGGACGAAACCGGCCTGCTCGCCGCGACGTCCAACACAACGGCATTCAACGGAGTAACCGCCGCAGAATGCCGTCATCTGTTCATTTTTCAATATAAGGTTTGTAATTATGGAAGAAAAATTGTCTGCACTGGTGGGCGCAGTCAATATGATTCTGTGGGATTACATGCTGATTTACGCCCTTTTGGGCATCGGCCTGTTTTTCACACTCTATCTAGGCGCGCCGCAGATTACCAAATTGGGGGCGGGGTTCAAATCCGTTTTCGGCGGTTTGTTTTCCAAAAAAGACAAAGACGATAAATCTTTGTCGCAATTCCAAGCGCTCGCCGTCGCCGTCTCCGCGCAAATCGGTACGGGCAACGTCGCCGGCGTGGCAACCGCCATTACCGCAGGCGGGCCGGGCGCGATTTTTTGGATGTGGCTTTCCGCCGTTTTGGGGATGTCCACGATTTTTGCCGAAGCCCTGCTCGCGCAAAAATACCGCGTCGTCAGCCACGGCAAATACATCGGCGGCCCCGCGTTCTACATCACACACGGCCTGACCCCGAAAATCGGGCGCGGCGCGGCGCGTTTCTTATCGGGCTTTTTCTCCATCGCCCTGATTATCGCGCTGGGCTTTATCGGCAACGCCACACAGGCGAACTCCATCGCCTCCTCCGTTACCATCGCCTTTAACGTACCGGCATTGGCAGTGGGCATCACCCTCGCCGTCCTCGCGGGCATGATCATCGTCGGCGGCGTAAACCGTATCGCCAACATCGCCCAATTCGTCGTGCCGTTTATGGCGATTATCTATATTTTGTGCGCGGTCGTTATCCTGTTCAAATTCTCCGACCACATCATACCGATGTTCAACCACATCTTTACCGCCGCCTTCAACCCCGAAGCCGTATTAGGCGGCGCAGCGGGTATCGGTATGCGCGAAGCCGTCCGTTACGGCGTGGCACGCGGACTGTTTTCCAACGAAGCAGGTATGGGTTCGACGCCGCACGCGCACGCAACCGCCGACGTGAACCACCCCGTTCAACAAGGCTTGGCGGCATTTATCGGCGTCTTCATCGACACCATCTTGGTCTGTACCGCCACCGCACTGATTATCCTCCTGACCGATGCCAACCTTTCCGGCGAACAAGGCGCGGCGGTGACCCAATTCGCCTTCAGCAAAGCCTTCCCCGGCTTCGGTTCGCAACTGCTCGCCGTCTGCCTGACCTTCTTCGCCTTCACCACCATCATCGGCTGGTACTACTTCGGCGAGTCCAACATCCGCTTCCTCTTCAGAGGGAAACACTTGGGCATCTACCGCGCGCTCGTGCTGCTGGCTATCGTGTTGGGTACGCTGGGTAAGGTCGATTTGGTTTGGAGCCTGTCCGATATGTTCAACGGCTTTATGGTCATCCCCAACTTAATCGCCCTATTCCTCCTGCGCAAAGAAATCCGCGCCGTTTACGACGATTATCTGGCGCAGAAAAAAGCAGGCAAAGACTTGTCCTACCAATATGAATTCCACGAATTCCACGACAAGGCTTAATCCCCAATCGTGAAAAGGTCGTCTGAAAATTTTCAGACGACCTTTTTTATCCCCTAATCATTGAACCGATTAATGTTTTTTTGTACAATCCCCGCCATCTCAATCCTTTCTCAGGCCGTCGGAAAAGCGGCCTGAACCTTTTTGCAAAGAAAGCCCATGTCCCAAGAAATCCTCGACCAAGTGCGCCGCCGCCGCACGTTTGCCATCATCTCCCACCCCGACGCGGGTAAAACCACGCTGACCGAAAAGCTGTTGCTGTTTTCAGGCGCGATTCAGAGCGCGGGTACGGTAAAAGGCAAGAAAACCGGCAAATTCGCCACCTCCGACTGGATGGAAATCGAGAAGCAGCGCGGCATTTCCGTGGCATCAAGCGTGATGCAGTTCGACTACAAAGACCACACCGTCAACCTCTTGGACACGCCGGGACACCAAGATTTCTCCGAAGACACCTACCGTGTTTTGACCGCCGTGGACAGCGCGCTGATGGTCATTGACGCGGCAAAAGGTGTGGAAGCGCAAACCATCAAACTTTTGAACGTCTGCCGCCTACGCAATACGCCGATTGTCACGTTCATGAACAAATACGACCGCGAAGTGCGCGATTCTTTGGAATTGCTGGACGAAGTGGAAAACATTTTGAAAATCCGCTGCGCGCCCGTTACTTGGCCGATCGGCATGGGCAAAAACTTCAAAGGCGTGTACCACATCCTGAACGATGAAATCTATCTCTTCGACGCAGGCGGCGAACGTCTGCCACATGAGTTCGACATCATCAAAGGCATCGATAATCCCGAACTGGAACAACGCTTTCCGCTGGAAATCCAGCAGCTGCGCGACGAAATCGAATTGGTGCAGGCGGCCTCCAACGAGTTCAATCTCGACGAATTCCTCGCCGGCGAACTCACGCCCGTGTTCTTCGGTTCGGCAATTAACAACTTCGGTATTCAAGAAATCCTCAATTCGTTGATCGACTGGGCACCCGCACCGAAACCGCGCGACGCGACTGTACGCATGGTCGAGCCGGACGAGCCGAAATTTTCCGGATTTATCTTTAAAATCCAAGCCAATATGGACCCGAAACACCGCGACCGCATCGCCTTCTTGCGCGTCTGCTCCGGCAAATTCGAGCGCGGCATGAAGATGAAACACCTGCGTATCAACCGCGAAATCGCCGCGTCCAGCGTGGTCACGTTCATGTCGCACGACCGCGAGCTGGTGGAAGAAGCCTACGCGGGCGACATCATCGGCATCCCGAACCACGGCAACATCCAAATCGGCGACAGCTTTTCTGAAGGCGAACAACTGGCGTTCACCGGCATCCCCTTCTTCGCGCCCGAACTGTTCCGCAGCGTCCGCATCAAAAACCCGCTGAAAATCAAGCAACTGCAAAAAGGTTTGCAACAACTCGGCGAAGAAGGCGCGGTTCAAGTCTTCAAACCGATGAGCGGCGCAGATTTGATTTTGGGCGCGGTCGGGGTGTTGCAGTTTGAAGTCGTTACCTCGCGGCTGGCCAACGAATACGGCGTGGAAGCCGTGTTCGACAGCGCATCCATCTGGTCGGCGCGCTGGGTATCGTGCGAAGACAAGAAAAAGCTGGCGGAGTTTGAAAGAGCCAACGCGGGTAATCTGGCGATAGACGCAGGCGGCAACCTCGCCTACCTCGCCCCCAACCGCGTAAATTTAGGACTCACGCAAGAACGCTGGCCGGACATCGTGTTCCACGAAACGCGCGAGCATTCGGTGAAACTGTAATGGATTAAAAAAGGTCGTCTGAAAACGTTTCAGACGACCTTTCAGCATCTTCGCCAATCCGTCTTATTCAAACGGGCGCACTTCCAAACCGAACATACGGCGAGCGGTGTTCAGCATTTGGCAGCTGAAGCCCCACTCGTTGTCGTACCAAGCGAACACTTTGACCATATTGCCGTCGATGACTTTAGTCAGCGTTGCATCAAAGGTGCTGGCTTGGGTGGTATGGTTGAAGTCCATAGACACCAGCGGCAGCGTGTTGTAGCTCAATACGCCTTTCAGACGACCTTCTTCCGCAGCGGCCTTCATCAGCGCGTTGATTTCTTCGACGCTGGTATCGCGTGCGGCTTGGAAGCTCAAATCGACGACAGAAACATTGACGGTCGGCACGCGGATGGCGAGGCCGTCGAGTTTGCCTTTCAGTTCAGGCAATACCAAACCGACGGCTTTTGCCGCACCAGTTTTGGTCGGAATCATGTTTTCCACACCGCTGCGGGCGCGGCGCAAGTCTTTATGGCGCACGTCGGTAACGGTTTGGTCGTTGGTTAAAGCGTGGATGGTGGTCATCACGCCTTTGACGATGCCGATGTTTTCGTTCAGCACTTTGGCAACGGGAGAGAGGCAGTTGGTGGTGCAGGAAGCGTTGGAAACAACGGTCATGTCGTCGGTAATCACATCATCGTTCACGCCGTAAACGACCGTTGCGTCAACGTCAGCCTCACCCGGCGCGGAAATCAGCACTTTTTTCGCGCCGCTTTCCAAATGCACGTTGGCTTTGGATTTGCTGGTAAACGCGCCCGTACATTCCATGACCAAATCAACTTCCAAATCCTTCCATGGCAGTTCGGCGGGGTTGCGGGTGGAGAAAAATGGGATTTTGCGGCCGTTGATGATGAGATGGGTTGCGTCGTGGGAAATGTCGGCATTAAAGCGACCGTGAACGGTATCGAATTTGGTCAGATGGGCGTTGGTTTCGAGACTGCCGCTGGCGTTGACGGCGACAACTTCAAGTTGGTCTTGCAGGTTGTAATCGTAGATAGCGCGTAATACTTGGCGGCCGATGCGGCCATATCCGTTAATGGCAACTTTAATGCCCATGTTTTCTTCCTTTTTGGATGTAAGGTGGGGTTGTAAACTAATTCGGGCATTATTATAACAAATTTGTAGTGTGATGTAATTAACATTTTATCAAACAAAACCTGTTTAATTACATCTGCTTATTTTTATCTCAAAATCGAAAAATCATATTTTGTTTCGCAATTAATCAAATTGGGAAATTTATATTTTAATTTTGTTTTGAGTTTAAGAATTTAATATTGGTTTTTGAATTTCCTCAAAAAAGGGAAAACCTGCGCTTTTCTGATTTTATTTATTTGGAAAAGATAATATCCAGCTCACAACCCGCTACATCACACAACAAACATTCTTCGCCATTCCTTCTCTTTTATCTTAAAAATCAACGAATACAATTCCATATCCGATTTCATAACAAATTAATAAAACCCCGCCCTCTTCCTCAAACCTACCGTTTTCAAGGTACAAAGCGCGCTCTCAACTGAGGGCGGCTTGAAGATTCCGTCCTACTGTTTTAAAATAAAAAGATGTTACGTTATATCAACTGGAGAGAGAGAAAAACATGAAACATTGGAAACTCGGCGTCATCGCTGCATTAATGTCCGGCGCAGTTTACGCAGCACCGATGAACGTCGTCACCAGCTTCAGCATTTTGGGCGACGTTACCAAACAAATCGGCGGCGACCGTGTTGCCGTACAAAATTTGGTCGGTGCCAACCAAGACAGCCACGCCTATCACATGGCCAGCGGCGACATCAAAAAAATCCGCGGTGCCAAATTAGTCCTGCTCAACGGCTTGGGTTTGGAAGCGGCCGATGTTCAGCGCGCCGTCAAACAAAGCAAAGTTCCTTTTGCTGAAGCGACCAAAGGCATACAGGCGCTTAAAGCCGAAGAAGGCGGTCATCATCATGACCACGGTCACGAAGGCCACCACCACGACCACGGTGAATTTGACCCGCACGTTTGGACCGACCCCGTCCTGATGACGACCTACGCCCAAAACGTCGCCAACGCCCTGATTCAGGCTGACCCCGAAGGCAAAGCCTATTACCAACAACGCTTGGGCAACTACCAAGTACAGCTGAAAAAACTGCACAGCGACGCTCAAGCTGCGTTTAACGCCGTTCCCGCTGCCAAGCGCAAAGTCCTGACCGGACACGATGCCTTCTCCTACATGGGCAAACGCTACAATATCGAGTTCATCGCCCCACAAGGCGTGAGCAGCGAAGCCGAACCGTCCGCCAAACAAGTGGCTTCCATCATCCGCCAAATCAAACGCGAAGGCATCAAAGCCGTGTTCACCGAAAACATCAAAGACACGCGCATGGTTGACCGCATCGCCAAAGAAACCGGCGTCAACGTCAGCGGCAAGCTCTACTCCGACGCACTCGGCGGCGCACCTGCCAATACTTACATCGGCATGTATCGCTACAACGTCAAAGCCTTGACTGATGCGATGAAAAAATAAAACCGCAGTATTCAGCGTGCGCTGACAAACCAAAAGGTCGTCTGAAACAAGCTTGGCAAACTAAGCCAAACCCGTTTCAGACGACCTTTTATCATTCGTTTTGAAAGCGCCGCATCATTGTATATCGACAACGACCACAGCATTGACACTCACTTTACTCGTCGTCTTCCAATTCTTCTTGTGCACCTTTTTCGGCAAAATGACCCAGCAGCCAAATCAAAGCGCCGCCACCGGTAACACCGGCTTTAATCCACATTGCAGTATCTTCTCCCCAGTTATAAATCCATGCTAAAACTTTCGGCACAGCATTCATATAATTCAAACCGAACGCTAAAAGACCTAGGATAAACAAAGTGCTGCCAAAACTTTTCATGAAGATTCCTTTCGATGAAAATCAGAGGGTTATAGGAAATACAACTTGTTAAAAAGATTACTTTCTACCGAATACAAATGTAAAACGATATCATTATAATCTAAATAAATTAAAAAATATATTTTTAAACAAAATAAATACTTGATAACGTTATTAATTTTTTACATCCAAGAACGATGGATGCTCCTCTTCAAAAGAAGGGTCGTCTGAAAAACCTTAAATCCTGTTTTCTGACGCCCCATACTCCCGTATCTTCACCAAACTGCCTGAAATACAGCTAAAAATCCGTTTTTCCCACTTGCCAATCCTGTTAAATTTTTTTACGATACAGCCATAGATTGTAAACAAAGGCCACAAGCCGACTGTTTTTTCAGACGACATTACCCCTGTCAGACCTCATTTCTATAACCGTAAGCCGCCAAGCGGCTGTTTTCATACCACATCAAAGCAAGAGGTATCAACGTGTCTGATTCCAAAACAAACGAACGCGCGACGTTTAGCAACCGCCGCGCGTTTATGGTTGCCGCTATCGGCTCTGCCGTCGGCTTGGGCAACATTTGGCGTTTCCCCTACATCGCCTTCGAAAACGGCGGCGGCGCATTTCTTCTCCCCTATCTGGTCGCGCTCTTGACCGCCGGCATCCCGCTGCTGCTGCTCGACTACGCCATCGGCCACCGCTACCGCGGCTCCGCTCCGCTAGCTTTCCGCCGACTCGGCCGCTGGTTCGAGCCTGTGGGCTGGTGGAACGTGATGACCAACGTCATCATCTGTATCTACTACGCAGTCATCATCGGCTGGTCGGCAAGCTATGCCTACTACTCGCTGAACGCCGCATGGGGCGCGGATCCTCAGGCGTTTTTCTTTAAAGACTTTTTGAACATGGCAGGTCCTGAAGCTTTGGGCTTGGATTTTGTCGGCAAAGTCGTCGGCCCGCTGATCGGCGTATGGCTGTTTACCTGCATCATCATGGCTTTGGGCGTACAAAAAGGCGTGGCAGGCGCATCTTCGTTTTTCATGCCGCTGCTGTTGATTATGTTCATCATCATGGTCGGCATCTCGCTGACGCTGCCGGGCGCGGCTAAGGGCTTGGACGCGCTGTTTACGCCCGACTGGTCGAAACTTTCCGATCCTAGAGTCTGGGTTGCCGCATACGGTCAGATTTTCTTCTCGCTCTCCATCTGCTTCGGCATCATGGTGACTTACTCTTCCTACCTGAAGAAAAAAACCGACTTGGGCGGTACCGGCTTGGTTGTCGGCTTTGCCAACAGCAGCTTTGAATTGCTCGCCGGTATCGGCGTATTCGCCGCGCTGGGCTTTATAGCACAAGCCAATGGACAAGCCGTCAGTCAAGTTGCTTCCAGCGGCATCGGTTTGGCTTTCATCGCCTTCCCGACCATCATCAACCAAGCTCCAATGGGCGCGCTGATCGGCGTATTGTTCTTCGGTTCGCTGGTATTCGCAGGCATTACCTCGATGATTTCCATTGTCGAGGTCATCGTTGCCGCCATTCAGGACAAATTGAACATCGGCCGCGTCAACGCTACCCTGCTTGTCTGCATTCCGATGGGCATTATCTCCACCCTGCTCTTCGGCACGACCACCGGCCTGCCCGTTTTGGACGTATTGGACAAATTCGTCAACACCTACGGCATCGTCGCCGCCGGCTTCGTCTATGTTTTGGCCATCATTGCCCTGCGCAAACTGCCCGAGCTGCGCAACCATCTGAACGCGCTCTCCTCCGTCCGCGTCGGCGCGATTTGGACTGCCTGCGTCATCTTTACCGTCGCCATGCTCGGCTATATGTTGTACCAAGACACAATCGGCCTGCTTAAAGAAAACTACTCAAAATATCCCAGCGATTTCCTCAATATCTTCGGCTGGGGCATGTCGATCGGTCTGATTGTCATCGCCGTGTTGCTGTCGCTTCTGCCTTGGAAACATGGTCAAAACTTCAACGTCAAAGACGAACACGAACATGAACAAGGAGACAAAGAATGAGTACTTCAGCCATCATCATGATGATTATCGCACTCGTCGTCATCTGGGGCGGATTCATTCTGTCCGTATGGCGGCTGCCTGAAGAATAGGCTTTTTCAAATAAGTGTTGCAGACACCGCACAGGTCGTCTGAAACCCAAACGCCCCGAAACCGCATACCGGCTTCGGGGCGTTTGGTTACCGCCAAATCCAAGACAGACAAGGCTTTCCATCTATCAGCCGAGTAACCGTACCGCACAAAAGCAACATTTGTTTACGCTAATTTTCCACAGGCGGGCGAAGGTAAACAAAGGGCTGATTATAATGAAAATAACTCCGGCACCTGCCGTGTTTCACGAAAGGAAGAAACCATGACCATGAAACCACTTATGGCGGTATTGCTCGCCGCCAGCCTCTCCCTCCCCGCCATCAATGCGGAAGCACGAGGCACGGCAAATCAGAAAAAAGCCACTCTCGCCGGCGCAGCGGCAGGCGCAGCCTTGGGCGGTCTGCTGGGCAACGACGGACAAAGTGTGCTCATCGGCGCAGTGGCAGGCGGTTTGGCAGGCAACGCCTACGCCTACCACAATAAGAAAATGAACCAAAAAGACAGCGATATCTCCTTGCGCGACCGCCGTTACCGCGACTCTCGTTACTATGACTACAACTACGACCGCTATGGTTACGACTACGGCGATTCGTACTACCGCGATACGCACTACAAAAAGAAATACAAACACAAACATCATCGCAAACACTACCGCGACTGGGACGATGATTACTATGATTACGACGACGATTAAACCCATCGTCTGAATATCTGAACGAAAAGTCGTCTGAAAACCTGAAACAAGGTTAAAACACCTTCAAATCTTGGGTATGTCCAAGCCGTTTTCAGACGACCTTAGATTCTGATTTCAAGTACAACAAACACTTGGCGTTTCGTAACCAAGTGTTTTTTCTTGGTCGGCGGTTCACCTCATCTTGAACCCCGCGTCTCCCCCGAACACCCATGTTTCAGAAATCGGTTTGTTTAGGGAAGCATTGCCGGATGATTCCCTATGTACCTTTTTGTGTAGCTTATAGCAGTCTTTCTTGCAGAAAACGGTCGTATGCTATCGCATACTGGTCTTTTCTATTAGGGAAAGTTCCACTTCAAATCCAAATCCAAATCCAAATCCGCTAGGCATCATACCTGTCTGAATCACTCCTCACGGACTAAGAAAAAATTTAGCTGACTAAATAAAATCTAACAATTATAATAAAAAATATTATTTAACTTAATAAAAATTCAGCCATGGATTATCAAAAAATCAGCCGAAAACTCGAAATTTTAGCCGATGCCGCCAAATATGATGTTTCCTGCTCGTCGAGCGGCGGTTCGCGCGGCAACGACGGGCAAGGCTTGGGCAACTCTTCGCGCGCGGGCATCTGCCACAGTTTCACCGAAGACGGCCGCTGTGTATCGCTGCTGAAAATCCTGCTGACCAACCACTGCATCTACGACTGCGCTTATTGCGCTTCCCGCCGCAGCAACGACATCCCGCGCGCGGCGTTTACGGTCGATGAAGTGGTGGATTTGACCATGAGCTTTTACCGCCGCAACTATATCGAAGGGCTGTTTTTAAGTTCCGGCATCTTCAAAAACGCCGATTACACCATGGAACGCTTGGTTCGGATCGCTAAAAAACTGCGCGAAGAACACGGATTCCACGGCTACATCCACCTCAAAACCATTCCCAAAGCGTCTGCCGAAATTCTGCACGAAGCCGGGCTGTATGCCGACCGCCTCAGCGTCAACATGGAAATTCCCACCGTTTCCGGCCTCAAGCTGCTCGCGCCCGAAAAAAACCACAGCGATATGACGCAGCCGATGGCGTTTGTCCGCAACGAAATCACCGCCTTTGCCGACAGCCGCAAAACCATCAAATCCACGCCCAAGTTCGCCCCAGCAGGGCAAAGCACACAGTTTATTATCGGCGCGGCAGGCGAAACTGACCGCCAAATCATCCGCGCCGCCGGCGGGTTTTACCGCCCTTACGGTCTCAAACGCGTGTATTACTCGGGCTATGTACCGGTATTGGAAGACAAACGCCTGCCGCCTTTATCGACACAAGTGCCGCTGCGGCGCGAAAACCGGCTCTATCAGGCAGATTGGCTGATGCGTTTTTACGGCTTTTCCGATCATGAAATCTTAGACGACCAGCAACCTTTCCTAGACTTGGATTTCGACCCCAAGCTCGCTTGGGCGCTGCGCCACCGCGAATGGTTTCCCGTGCCGCTGCAACACGCGCCGCTTGAAGTCATCTTGCGCGTGCCCGGCATCGGCGTGAAGTCCGCCCGCAAAATCGTGCAGGCGCGCCGATTCCGCATAATCACCATGGCACAACTGAGCAAAATGGGCGTGGCGCTAAACCGCGCACGCTATTTCATCACACTTCCCGAACCCAACCGCTACGCCGACCTAATCGACAGCCCGCAATTGCGCGGCCTGCTTTTACAAAACACACGCTCCAAATTCAGCCAAAGCGATGCCGTGCAAACCGATTTGTTCGGCTGATAACGAAAAGGTCAACATTATGCAAATCACTTTGCACTACGACGGCAGCTTCGACGGACTGCTGAGCACCGTGTTTCATGTTTACGCCTGCAAATACGCTCCTGAAGACGTGCATATTACCCATGATGCGCAGGATACGGATTTATTCAGCCGCAGCGAAACCGTTACCACCTCCCCCGAACGCGCCCAGCGCGTTTTCAAACGGCTCGAACAACAAATCGGGCGCAGCGGTATGGTCAAACTGCTGTATGGTTTTTTAATCGCCCTGCCTGAGATGCCCGACACTTTTCTGCGCATCGTCAGCCTGATGCTTGCCCGCCCGATGCGCAAAAACGTGCTCTGCGATTACGGTCTTTACGATGTGATGCAATGGGTGCAATGGGTGAAAACCGTCGGACATGAAAAACACCGGATGGAAGCGTTTGTCCGTTTTGAAGAGCTGTCAGACGGTCTGTATCTCGCGCGTATCGAACCTCAATACGACGTGTTGCCTTTGATTACACGCCATTTCCGCAACCGTTATCCGCAACAGCAATGGGCGATATTCGATATGCAGCGCCATTACGGCATCTTAAGCGACCCAAACGGCCTGCACGCAATCAACGGGCTTGAAGCCGACCGCATCCAAACATCGTATGCCCCAAACGAACGCAGTTACCAAGCCTTGTGGCAGGACTATTTCAACAGCAGCAATATTCCATCCCGACGCAATCCCAAGTTGCACCGCCAACAAATGCCGCAACGCTATTGGAAATACCTTACTGAAAAACAACCTGCTGTTTTAAAATAAAAAATGCCTGTCGAAAATAGGTTCGGACAGTTCAGGACCTGTGCAAAATTCCTACTCGGACATTTAGGGGATTTGGGGAATTTTGCAAAGGTCTCAGCCCATTCATCACTTATAGTGGATTAACTTTAAATCAGGACAAGGCGACGAAGCCGCAGATAGTACATCAGGACAAGGCGATGAAGCCGCAGATAGTACAGATAGTACGGAACCGATTCACTTGGTGCTTTAAGCACCTTAGAGAATCGTTCTCTTTGAGCTAAGGCGAGGCAACGCCGTACTGGTTTAAAGTTAATCCACTATAAAAATCGCAATTTTGTCCAAACCCGCCTTTTCAGACGCCCCCTTTCCCCTCCCTATCAAATTTACCTTTTCCGCCCGCTTCGGTATCATACCGCCTGTCTGTTTATCCCCAACGGAATCCCGATTATGTCTGACTGGTCCCTCCCCGATTTCGAACGCAAAATCTGCCCGCCCGAAGAATTGGCGCAGCGTTTGCACGAACTGCCCCGCCCGCTGGTGTTCACCAACGGCTGTTTCGATATTCTGCACAGGGGGCATGTTACCTATCTGGCGCAGGCTCGGTCGGCGGGGGCGGCGTTGGTGTTGGCTTTGAACACGGATGCGTCCGTGCGCCGTTTGGGCAAAGGGGATGACCGCCCCGTCAATCCGCTGGAAAACCGCGCGGCGGTGGCGGCGGCATTGGCAAGCGTGGATTTGGTTACTTGGTTTGACGAAGACACGCCCGCCGAGTTGATCGAGCAAATCAAACCGGACATCCTGATTAAGGGCGGCGACTGGCCGGTCGAAAAAATCGTCGGTGCGCAAGAAACGCTGGCACGCGGCGGCAAAGTGTTTTCCATTCCGTTCCTGCACCAAACTTCCACCACGAAAACGCTGGAAAAAATCCGCGCAGCCGAGGGCGGCAAATGACCGCGCTGAAACTGCCGCACAGTCGGGTTTTGGCGGAACTTGCCGACGGTCTGCCGCAGCACGTTTCCCATCTGGCGCGTATCGCAGGCGTGAAACCACACCAGCTTAACGGCTTTTGGCAACAGATGCCCGCGCACATCCGCGGACTGCTGCGCCAGCACGACGGGCAATGGCGGCTCGTGCGCCCGCTTGCCGTGTTTGACGAAGAAGCCTTGCAGCGTTTGGGCGCGGAACGCGGTTTTCAGACGACCTTAAAACACGAATGCACGTCCAGCAATGACGAAATCCTGAATCTGGCGCGCACTTCGCCCGAACAAGCCCATAAATCGCTCTGCGTCGCGCATCTGCAAACCAAAGGCCGCGGGCGACAGGGACGCAAGTGGACACACCGGCTGGGCGAATGCCTGATGTTTAGCTTCGGCTGGGTATTCGACAAACCGCAGCACGAACTCGGCTCGCTCGCACCCGCCGTCGCACTCGCCTGCCGCCGCGCTTTAGCCGCATCGGGTTTGGACATACAAATCAAGTGGCCGAACGATTTGGTCGCCGGCAGGGACAAACTCGGCGGCATCCTGATCGAAACCGTCCGCAACGAAGGCAAAACTGCCGCCGTCATCGGCATAGGCATCAATTTCGTCCTGCCCAAAGAAGTTGAAAACGCCGCCTCTGTCCAAGCCTTATTCCACAATATGCAGCTTGCCCGCGGCGCGGCTTCCGTACACTGCATCCCCGTCTCAACGCTATTGGACAAACTCTTGGGCGAACTCGATGCCGTCCTGACGCAATACGCGCAAAACGGGTTCGCCCCCTTCCTCGACGAATACCAAACCGCCCACCGCGACCACGGCAAACCCGTCCTCCTCCTGCGCGACGGGCAAACCGTAAACGAAGGCACCGTACTCAGCGTCGATGCGCAAGGCGCGTTGCACCTGATGACAGCCGCAGGCGAACAAACCGTCGTCAGTGGCGAAATCAGCCTACGCCCCGACGACACGCCCCGCGCCGCCGCGCCGCGTGCGCCCGAACGCCTGCTCCTGCTCGACGGCGGCAACAGCCAGCTCAAATGGGCATGGGTGGAAAACGGCGTGTTCAACGAAGTTACCCGCGCGCCCTACCGCGACTTGAGCAGGCTCGGCGAAGAATGGGCAGAGCGTTCAGACGACCGCACCCGCATCGTCGGCTGCGCCGTGTGCGGCGACCTCAAAAAAGCCCTCGTCGAAGCCCACCTAACCGCGCCTGTCCGCTGGCTGCCCTCCATGCCGCAGGCACTCGGCATCCGCAACCACTACCGCAACCCCGCCGAACACGGCTCCGACCGCTGGTTCAACGCCTTGGGCAGCCGCCGTTTCAGCCAAAACGCCTGCGTCGTCGTCAGCTGCGGTACCGCCGTAACCACCGACGCCCTCACCGAAGACAACCACTATCTCGGCGGCACCATCATGCCCGGCTTCCACCTCATGAAAGAAGCCCTCGCCGCCAAAACCGCCAACCTCGACCGCCCCGCCGGCAAAGTGTACCCCTTCCCCACCACCACGCCCAACGCCATCACCAGCGGCATGATGGATGCCGTTTGCGGAGCCGTCATCATGATGCACGGGCGGCTGCAACAAAAAACGGGTGAAGGCAAACCCGTTGACGTCATCATCACCGGCGGCGGCGCAAGCAAAGTCGTCAACGCCCTGCCCAAGCAGTTTGTTTTGGACAATACAGTAAAAATTGTAGATAATCTCGTCATTTACGGCTTATTGAACTGGGTCGCGCAAGAGCAGGAACAGACCGACAAACTGCCCGAATAAGCAGCAATACTGTAATACATATTCAAAAGGTCGTCTGAAACGCCCATACCGCTTTTCAGACGACCTCCAAACAAAACACTTGAGCCGGTTGGCTTTACAGCCGATCCGCCACAAAATAACAACACAAAATCGTCCGCACACCACAACGGCACCCGAACACAAAAAAGGAAAACAACTCATGAAATGGCTTTTCGCCGCCCTCGTGGCACTCAACATCATCGTCTTCGGCGGCATGATTACGCACCGCCTCAACAACGCCAAATCCCCCAACGCCGCGCCCGTAGAAGGCGGCGCCCACGAACTCGCCCAACCCGAATCCCTGCGCCCGCAGCAAGCCCCCGCGCCTGCCGACAACGTGCAACCCGACTGGCTGCAAACCGACGAAACACAAGCCGACCTGCCCGAACCCGAATCCGAAGAAGCCATAGCCGAACGCAAGAAAAAAGAAGAAGAGGAACAGGCGCGCCGCGAAAAAGAAAAAAAAGAACGTGAAGAAAAAGCCCGCCGCGAAAAAGAAAAAGCCGCCGCCGAAAACACCAATCCGAATGCTGCCGCCAACGAAAATCCCGCCGCCAAAAACGCATCCGCCGCCCGCCAATGTACGTCTAACGCCAGCGTTACCCTGGATGAAGACGACTACCACCGCATCAAAGGCCTGCTGACCCGCTGGCCGCATGCTGCCAGCCGCACCGTAGAAAAACGCGGCGCATCCAAAGACCAGGCCGCCAAAACCTTCCGCGTCGTACTGCCCGCCGACAGCGAAGCCATGAACCGCCTCGAAGCCCTCGGCAACAAAGGCTTCAACGGCACGCTTCACAACGGCGAAATCAGCCTCGGCGTCATGAAAAGCCGCTCCTCCGCCCAAGTCCTCATCTCGCGCCTGTCCGCAGCAGGTTTCGGCGGCGCACGCATCGTCGAACAAGACGACAAAGGCAACGCCGCCGACAGCACCCTCAGCGTCTCCCGCATGACCGTCATCTTCATGTCGGTCGATGAAAAAGACGCACAAGAAATCCGCAACATCGTCGGACGCTACGGCAGCCTGAACATGAAAACCTGCAAATAAAACCCAAAGGTCGTCTGAAAGTTTTCAGACGACCTTTTGCAAAGATGCAACAGATTAGGCGGCAGTCAAACCCTTTTTGAACATCTGAATAGATTGACGCCGATATTGCCTTCACGTTGTATAGTGGATTAACTTTAAATCAGGACAAG